>JASBUM010000646.1 GCA_030147905.1 Acidimangrovimonas sp. | reverse complement strand
AATACCGCCTCGGTCGCGGCCTTCGACGGACAGAAGGGCCAGGCGGCCTATGCGGCGTCGAAGGCCGGTATCGCCGGCATGACCCTGCCGCTGGCGCGCGATCTGGCGAGCCTCGGCATCCGTGTCTGCGCGATCGCACCGGGCGTATTCCTGACGCCGATGCTCGAGGGGCTTGGCGCGGAGGTCCGCGATGCGCTGGCCGCCGAGGTTCCCTTTCCCGCCCGTCTGGGCCGCCCGGAGGAATATGGCGATCTGGTCCGGTTAATCGTCGGCGCCGATTATCTCAATGCGGCGGTCATCCGTCTCGACGGCGCGCTGCGCATGCACTGAAGATCCGGACGCGGCGGGACGGGTTTCCCCGGGCGGGCCGCGCTGGTGCATCGGGCCACGAGGGACACCCTGGCTTGTGGGCGGGTATCCGACGGCCGCGCGTATCGGCAGGTATCGGCCGGCGCTATGTCCCGGCTCGGAATCGCACAGCGGCATCCGACATCGATCTGCGAAAAGCCGGGATATCTCGGCGCCCCCCGGGAAGGCCGCTGTAGCGGGGCGGGATCCGTCGCCGCCGTCTGGAATCCCGCAACATGAAATGTCGATACGCCGGCGGCGGGCGGGGGACGGGGGCGGTCTGGCCCCGCGCGCCCTCACGGCCGCTTCCCCCGAGGATATTGGGAAACGAAAGATGATCCGGCCTTGCGACCCTTTGCGCGTGGGCGGTGGGGGCGGTGCCGGGCATCGTCCGGAGGACGGCATGAATGGGCCGTCGGGCGCACAGGTGCGGTCTGCACCCGGCTCGCGACGCCCTCGGGCACCGGGCGGGCGGCGGCCTCAGCGACCGGTCGCGCTTTCGTCCCGTTCCGCGAGCGAGAGCCATTCCTCTTCGGCCCGGCTCAGCTTTGCCTGCCGTTCGGCGAGGCCTTCCGCTGCCTTGCGCGCCTTCGCGGGTTCGGTGGCGAAAAGGTCGGGGCGGGCGAGGAATTCGGACAGTCTCGCGATCTCGGCCTCGAGCCGCGCGATGATGCCGGGCAAAGTCTCGAGCCGATGCCGCTCGGTGAAGTTGAGTGCGCGGATGGCGCCGGGCGCGGCGCCCTCCCCCCCCGCGGCGGGCAGGGCGGCACCGGCCGCGACACCCGACCCGGCGGCCTTCTGGGTAGCAGCGGCGGGCGGCGGATCGTCCTGCGGTACGATCCGGGCGCCCTGCGCCACCGCGTCGCTGTAGCCGCCGGCATAGAGCGTCGTCTGCCCGCCCGGTCCCAAAACCAGCGTTGCCGTCGCCACCCGGTCGATGAAGTCCCGGTCATGGCTGACCAGAAGGACGGTTCCAGCGTAATCCGCGATCAGTTCCTGCAGCAGATCGAGCGTCTCGATGTCGAGATCATTGGTCGGCTCGTCGAGGACCAGCAGGTTCGACTGTCGCGCCATGATCTGCGCCAGCAGCAGGCGCGCGCGCTCGCCACCCGACAAGGCCCGGACGGGCGAACGCATCTGTGTCTCGTCGAAGAGGAATTCCTTCAGATAGCCGGCGACGTGGCGCGGCGCGCCGCGTACCATCACCTGATCGGACCGCCCCTGTACCCGCATCCCCGGATCGCCAGTGAGATTGTCCCACAGGCTCGCCTCGGGGTCGAGCCGGGCGCGGTTCTGGTCGAAGACCGCGATCTCGAGGTTGGTGCCCAGTCGCAGCCGGCCGCTGTCGGGTTCGAGCGTGCCGGTCAGGATGTTGAGCGCGGTCGTCTTGCCGGCACCGTTCGGCCCCATCAGCGCGATCCGGTCGCCGCGCTGGACGCGCAGGGACAGATCGCGCAGAATCACCCGCTCGCCAAAGGCCTTGGCGACGTCTTCGGCCTCGACCACCAGCCGGCCCGAGCGCGGCCCGGCGTCGAGCGCCATCGCCGCCGAGCCCTGCCGCCGAAGCTGGCCCGCGCGTTCGGCACGCATCGCCTGAAGCGCGCGCAGCCGGCCCTGATTGCGCTTGCGCCGGGCCGAGATCCCCTCGACCGCCCAGCGGCCTTCGGCCCGTATCTTGCGGTCGAGCTTGTGGCGCGTGGCATCCTCTTCGGCCCAGACGGTCTCGCGCCATTGCTCGAATTCGTCGAAGCCCCGGTCGGCGCGGCGCAATTCGCCCCGGTCGAGCCACAGCGTGCCCCGTCCGAGCGCGCGCAGGAAGGCGCGGTCGTGGCTGATCATGACC
>JASBUM010000643.1 GCA_030147905.1 Acidimangrovimonas sp. | reverse complement strand
CGTCCAACGCGGACGAGACCGCTTCCGGGCCGGGCGACGGGAATGTCCCCAAGCCGCGCACCCGGACCTGACGCCCCCCGATCGTGTCGAGGCCTTGGGGCCTTGAAGGGCGCGCGCGCAGATAGCCGCCGCAGTCCGATCGCATAGCATGGCCACTGTCGTCGGCGCACCGCGCCCGGTATCTCGTCCACGTACCTGTTGCCTGACGCGCCCGCCGGGCGCCGCCGTCGATACCCGGCAACACCGGGGCAGTCTCGCCTGGAAGCCACCGCGCGGCTACGGCCCGGGCTGTGCACGGGCGGAGACCATCCACCGGGTGCCTTCGACGAAACAAGACCATTGCCAACATAAGCAAAAAACGGAATATTTGTATAAGTTATCCCCGGTCGCCAGCGCGGGCGGGAATTGAACCGCCGCGCCCGCCGGCCCGGCCCGATCGCTGCGAAAGGTCCGGATGGCTGTCCAGTTCATCAGCTCGGAAATTTACCGCGCCACCGGCTACCGCGGCAATCATCCGCTGGCGATCCAGCGCATCGGCACCGTTCTGGACCTGTGCGAGGCGCTGGGCTGGCTGGGGCCGGAACGCCCCTGGCGCGACAGCCCCGTGGCCAGTCCCGCCGAGATTCGGCGCCATCACGACGATGCCTATGTCGAGGCGATCCGGACCGCCGAAGATGCCGGCCGGGTCAGCCCCGAAGCGCGCGAACGCTACAATATCGGGACGATGGAGAACCCGGTCTTTCCGGGCCTCTTCCGGCGCGCGGCAACATCGGTCGGCGGCTCGGCGCTTGCCGGACGGATCGCGGCCGCAGGCGACGTCGCCTATCATCCCTCGGGCGGCACCCATCACGGCATGCGCGACCGCGCCTCGGGGTTTTGCTTCTTCAACGACCCGGTCTTCGCGATCCTGGCGATCCTGGACCAGGGCAGACAGCGCGTCCTGTACGTCGATCTCGACGCCCATCACGGCGACGGCGTCGAGGCCGCCTTTGGCCACGATGCGCGGGTGATGACCGTTTCGATACACGAGGAGAATCGCTGGCCGTGGACCGGCGCGCTTGACGACCGCGCCGGCGGCCGGGCGCGCAACATGCCGGTGCCGCGCGGGATGAACGACAGCGAATTCGACTATCTGATCGACCACGCCGTTCTGCCGCTGGCCCGCGATTTCGCACCCCAGGCGGTGGTACTGACATGCGGGGCCGATCCGCTCGCGGGGGATCCGCTGTCGTCGCTGGCGCTTTCGAACGGCTGTCTGGCCGATGCCGCCCTGCGGGTGGCGCAGGTGGCGCCCGGCGCCGTCATTCTTGGGGGCGGCGGCTACAACCCCTGGACCGTGGCACGGTTCTGGACTTTGCTTTGGGGGCGGATCGCGGGTTTCGCGGTGCCGCCGGCGCTGCCGCCGGACTGCATCGCTCTGCTGGCCGGACTTGATTGCGACCTCGTCGACGAGGAGGATCGGCAGGACCACTGGTTCACGAGCCTGCTGGATCCAAGAAACGACGG
>JASBUM010000634.1 GCA_030147905.1 Acidimangrovimonas sp. | reverse complement strand
AACATGGGACAGATGACATGAACAAACCCGATCCGGTCGAGCATGAAATGATCGACCCCGCGGCGCTCGACCGTCTGGCCGAAGTGGCGGTGCACGTCGGGCTCAACCTGCAGGCGGGACAGGATCTGGTGTTGACGGCGCCGGCGGCGGCACTGCCGCTGGTGCGGCGGATCGCGGCCGTGGCCTATCGCGCGGGGGCGGGTCTGGTAACGCCGATCCTGTCGGATGAGGCGGTTACGCTTGCGCGTTTTCGCAACGCCGCGCCCGACAGTTTCGATCGTGCGCCGGGCTGGCTCTACAAGGGTATGGCCGAGGCTTACGGCGAGAATGCCGCGCGGCTTGCCATCGTGGGCGACAATCCGATGATGCTTGCCCATGAGGATGCCGAGCATGTCGCGCGCGCCAACAAGGCCAATGCACTGGCCTATCGCACGGCGCTGGAACGGATCACCCGGTTCGACGTGAACTGGAGCCTGCTGGCCTATCCGGTGCCGGCCTGGGCGCAGCTTGTCTTTCCCGATCTGCCCGCCCCGCAGGCGCAGGCCCGGCTGGCCGAGGCGATCTTCGCCGCCGCGCGCCTCGACCGGCCCGATCCCGTCGCCGCCTGGGCAGACCATAACGCCGCGCTGCGCGCCCGGACCGACTGGCTCAACCAGCATCGGTTCGCGGCACTTCATTTCCGCGGCCCGGGGACCGATCTGAAGGTGGGCCTTGCCGATGGACACCATTGGGCAGGCGGCGCGGCACCGGCCCGCAACGGCGTGATCTGCAACCCCAACATCCCCACCGAAGAGGTGTTCACCACCCCGCATGCGGCGCGGGTCGAGGGCCACGTGCGGGCGACCAAGCCGCTTTCGCATCAGGGGACGCTGATCGAGGACATCGCCGTGCGCTTCAGCGACGGCCGCATCGTCGAGGCCCATGCGTCCCGGGGCGAGTCGGTGCTTGCCCGCGTTCTCGACAGCGACGCCGGGGCCCGGCATCTGGGCGAGGTGGTGCTCGTGCCGCATTCCTCGCCGATCGCGCAGTCGGGGCTGCTGTTCTACAACACCCTGTTCGACGAGAATGCCGCCTGCCATATCGCGCTGGGTCAATGCTACGCGAAATGCTTCGTCGACGGCGAGAACCTGTCGGCCGACGAGATCGCCCGGCGTGGCGGCAATTCCAGCGTGATCCATATCGACTGGATGATCGGCTCGGCCGAGACCGACATCGACGGGATAACCGAGACGGGCGAGGTGGTGCCCGTCTTCCGCGGCGGCGAATGGGCCCGCTGACAGGGGCGCGCGGTTCGCGCCTTACTGCAGGCCGGGGATCGGCACGCCGAAGGTCTGCGCCAGCAGAACGAAATTGAGAAGCAGCACGATCCCCGCCCCCAGCACCGCCAGCACCCGCGTCAGCGGTCGATTGACGTAGCCCCCCATATGGCCGCGGTGGCTGGTGAAATAGACCAGCGCCAGCATCGGCACCGGCAGGGCGATCGACAGAATCACCTGGCTGATGACCAGCGCCTCGGTCGCGTTGACGCCCAGCGCGACCACCACGAAGGCCGGGATCATCGTCACCAGCCGGCGCAGCCAGATCGGGATGCGGAATCGCACGAAGCCCTGCATGATGACCTGACCCGCCATCGTGCCCACCACCGAACTGGACACGCCGGAGGCAATCAGCGAGATCAGGAACGCCGCCGCCGCGAAACCGCCCAGAAGCGGGGTCAGCGCATGATAGGCGGTCTGGATCTCGGCCACCTCGCTGTGCCCCTGATGGAACGCGCTGGCCGCCATCATCACCATCGCCATGTTGATCGCACCGGCCGCGGCAAGCGCCAGCACCACCTCGATGTTCGAGAACCGCAGAAGCCGGCGGCGCTCGTTCTCGTTGCGCACCGCGGCGCG
>JASBUM010000633.1 GCA_030147905.1 Acidimangrovimonas sp. | reverse complement strand
CTGTAGCAGCGCGGGGTTGGAGCCGACGAAGAAGGCGACGCCGCCGGTCACCAGCATCGCCAGCGACATCAGCCCGTAGACCTTGTTCATGTGGGCACGGAGGCCCTGATCGATCTGCAGACCGCGCGCACCTGCGCGAGCGCCGCGGATCGTTTCGTAGTCAGCCATGTCAAGCCTCCATAAGCGTAACCGTCCGGGGCGGCCATAACGGCGCCCTCATGGGCCAAATATCGGCAGGCCGTCGCCGATTTTCAAGTTTTACCAGCGCGATTTGGCGGGGCAAAACACCGCATTATGAAGATTCGCGCGCCATGCGGGCGAAATGCCGCAGATCGGGGTCGTCGGGGCGGTGACGCTCCCGGTGCCGCAAGTGGCGCGGAACGTCCCGGACGGGCAGGCGGGACTCGCGCTCGATCTCTTCGGATGCCCGCCCGATAGCGCACAGCCGATTCTCGTCGACCGCGCCAAGGTGTTTGCGCTCCTGCCGGATCCGCGGCCCCCGCGGCGGCGCCAAGCCGCGCCGCGGGCGGGCTTCGCGTTCGGGGAGCGGCTAGTCGCCCCGGGGCGCGCGTTCCGCGCCCTCTCCGGCGGGGATCGTCACGACGACCTTGCCGGTGGAGCGGCGTTCGCGCAGCAGGGCGAGCGCCTCCTCGACGCGGTCGAGCGGCAATTCGTGGCTGACATGGGGTGCCAGCCGCCCGTCCTCGAACCAGGCGAAGAGCTGGGCCAGGCTTTCGGTCTGGACCGATGGCCTGAACGCGCGGTAGCCGCCCCAGTAGAATCCTATCAGATCGAGGTTCTTGACCAGCAACAGGTTCGCCGGAACCTGCGGGATATCGCCGCTGGCGAAACCGATCACCAATATCCGTCCCTCGGGGCGCATCGCCCGCATGGCCGCCTTGAACTGCGCGCCGCCCACCGGATCATAGAGCACGTCCGCCCCCCCGAGATCGCGCAGCGCCTGCCGCAGATCGGTGGTCTCGGCGGTGTCGATCAGATGATCGGCGCCGGCCTCGCGCGCCACCGCGAGCTTCTCGGCGCCGCGTGCGCAGGCGACGACCCGCGCGCACATCCGCTTGCCTATCTCCACAGCGGTCAGCCCCACGCCTCCGGCCGCCCCCAGCACCACCAGGGTTTCGCCCGGGCGCAGGCGCGCACGATGGGAAAGGCCGACATGGCTGGTGGAATAGGCGATCTGGAAGGCGGCGGCCTGCACGAAATCCATCGAGGGCGGCAATGCCACGCAGCGCTCGGCCGGGAAGCAGCCCTTTTCCGCCAGGCCGCCGGTGCCGCCGCAGATCGCCACCCGGGTGCCGACGGCGGGGGCGGTCACGCCGGGGCCCAGCGCCTCGACCGTGCCGGCAAGTTCCATTCCCAGGGTGAACGGGGTCTCGGGACGTTCCTGATAGCGGCCCTCGAGCATCAGCAGATCGGCGAAGTTCAGGCCGCATGCGGCGATCGCTACCCGCACTTCGCCCGGCCCCGGCTGAGGCTCGGGGATATGGCGCAGCCGCGCCGGTTCGCCGAAGGTCTCGATCTGGAATGCGCGCATGATGAACCTCCCCGCGTTGTGACATAGCCCGGCCTTGCAGCCCTGGCCAGAAGCGATTTATTGCATTTTGGAAATGCGATCTGCATGAACTGTCGCAAAATGCAAATGCAATTTGCAACGATCCTTCTGGATGACCGAAGAGCACGAAATTCGCGCCCTGCGCGAATCCCGCGAAGGTGGTGAGGACACGCATAGATTGCCGGCAAATCGCCGCAGTCGCCCTATCTCTTTGGATAGGGTCCGCTGGCCAAAGAGACAGGCTTTGTAATCGCTCGAAAAAAATTAGGTAATTTGGAGTGGGAAGGTTGAGTTTGGCACGGTTCTTGCTTCTCTTCCTTCCGTAAGCGCGCATGTTGCGAGAAAATGGAGTAGCGAATGAAACATCCGATTGATGCCCATGTAGGTAAGCGTATCCGTCATCGCCGCTGGATGATCGGCATGACCCAGCAGCAGCTTGCCGACCGGGTCGGGATCAAGTTTCAGCAGATCCAGAAGTATGAGACGGGCATGAACCGTGTCAGTGCATCCCGGCTGTGGGACATCTCGGACGTCCTTGGGGTTCCGGTCAGCTTCTTCTTCGAGGGGATCGATGCGGCGCGCGAGGAAAACGGCCCGGTCGAGGGCGATATCCTCGCCGACAAGGAGGCGCTGGAGCTGGTGCGTTCCTATTACGCGATCCCCGAGCAGCAGCGCCGGCGCCTGTTCGATCTGGCGCGCGTGCTTAGCGACGCTGCCTGAAAGACGTGGCCTTGACCACCGGCGCCTGCGGCGTTAGCTGCGGAGCGGGCCGCTGCGGGGGATGATGTGACCGGGCTGGACGTTTCCGAAAGGCAGGACCTTCTCAACACCGCCCTGGCGCTGGCCGATGTCGCGCGCCGGGCGACGTTGCGCCATTTCAGGAGGGCGGCACTGGCGGCCGAGAACAAGGCCGCCACCGGTTTCGATCCGGTCACGCTGGCCGATCGCGAGGCCGAGGAGGCGATGCGCGCCCTACTGCAGGCGCGGCGGCCGCGCGACGGAATCCTGGGCGAGGAATTCGCCCCGGTCGCGGGCGATACCGGGCTTACCTGGGTGCTTGATCCGGTGGACG
>JASBUM010000631.1 GCA_030147905.1 Acidimangrovimonas sp. | reverse complement strand
GAAGGCGCCCAGCTTGCCGTAGCTGACCAGAACGGGCCGCGCGATCAGATCGAAGGCGTAATGTCCGATGGCCCAGCCCAGCATCCCCCCGAGAACCGAGGTCAGCGTGGCGATGAACGCATAGCGCATCGCGCGCTCGGGACGCGCCAGGCACATCGGGATGAAGAGGACATCGGCCGGGATCGGAAAGAAGGAGCTTTCCACGAAGGAAACCGCCGCCAGGGCCTTGGGCGCGTGGCGCGAGCCGGCCCAGGCGATCGTCCAGTCATAAAGCCTGCGAAACATCCGTCCCTCGCCGCTGTACGGGCCTGCTTGCACCATGACCGCGCTGAAAGGTCAAGCGGCGGCTGGGCCGGCGCGGCCGACGGCGCGGCCGACGGCGCCCGCTTTCGCGCCGAAGTGAGTGGCTGTGTGCCCCGATGCCGGCACTTGGGGCGGCAGGCGGGTGCGCCCTGGCGGCGGGCCGCGCGGGGGCGGCCGGCGGGCGGCCGGCTGCCGTCGCGATGGCCGTTGACGCAACCGGCGCACGCCGGTAAACGGCGGGCAGTGCCCGAGTGGCGGAATGGTAGACGCAGGGGATTCAAAATCCCACGCCTAACGGCATGTCGGTTCGAGTCCGACCTCGGGTACCAGGCACGATGCGGTTGCCGCGCGGCGGCAGTTCGGATGGCGGTTCAGGTGGCAGTTCGCTCGGCGGTTCGGGCGCATGATTCGCGTTCGATGCCGCATTGTGGACAATGGCGGGTTTGGCTTGGCATTGTTGCGCGCCGACCGTGAAGGCCTGCGTCGCGGCCGGTCGACAGCCGGGGCCGGGGGCGGCAAATGCGGATTGAACGCCATAGGTGAACAATCCCGCCCGGGGCCGACGACGCGAATGCCGGCGAAAACGCTCTCAAAATATTGAAAATTAGCGTGATTTTTCGCGATCGGGTCCGCCCGGCGAAGGTCCGTGCCGGCCGCGCCGGCAGCGGCCGGCTGCCGGAATCCGGAAACAAGTGTCCACCAAAGGTTGCATCACTTGGCGGTAACATGCTGAATTCGGCGGCTTTTTGCGCAGGGATTTTCCATCGAATCAAATTTTCTCTTTGTTGAACTCGCGCCTGCGCGTAAACAGGGGAAGCTCGACTGGGGGGCATTACTTTCGCCATTGGGGGCGGCAGCACGGGACGCGCATCGATCGCGGTTCGCCGTCCGGCTGGTAAACACGCGTTTGCCACCGGGAGGGAGGGCGTGGCCGAAAGCCGCGCCGGACCCTCGCGCCCCCGGCGGGGAGCGGACGGAACCGGCCAGCACCGACGATGCCGCCAGCACAGTATGCCCTTAGCGGGGTAGGGATAATTGGTGCGCGCCGCCGCGTCGCCGCATGGTGGAGATGGAGACGGTCATGATCGACGACAGCGACCGCGAGGACGACGACACGAGCCGCGCCAGCAGCGATGACACGAGCAGCGATGACACGAGCCGTACCAGCAGCGATGACGGTCATGAAAGCAATACCGGCGACGATCACGAATATCATGACGACGAACATGATGATGAAGAACATGATGACGACGATCACAGCGTACCCTGTTTCACGCCGGGTACGCTGATCGCGACGCCGCGGGGCGAGATCGCGGTCGAGGATCTGCGCGTGGGCGATCGGGTCATCACCCGCGACAACGGTATCCAGGAAATCCGCTGGGTCGGTCGCAATGCGCTTGGCTGGAAGATGCTTGGTGCCAATCCGCATCTGAAGCCGATCCTGATCCAGAAGGGCGCCCTCGGCCACGGGCTTCCCGAACGCGACATGCTGGTCTCGCCCAACCATCGTATCCTGATCGCCAACGAGCGTACCGCGCTCTATTTCGACGAACACGAGGTGCTGGTCTCGGCCAAGCACCTCGTTAACCACCGCGGGGTCCACGACCTGTCGCCGATTTCCACGACCTACGTGCATTTCATGTTCGATCAGCACGAGGTCGTCCTGTCGAACGGGTCCTGGACCGAAAGCTTCCAGCCCGGCGATTACACGCTGCGGGGCATGGGCAATGCCCAGCGGGCCGAAATCTACGATCTTTTTCCCGAACTGCGTTCGACCGTCGGGCTCGAAGCCTATACTGCCGCGCGCCGTACGCTCAAACGGCACGAGGCGACGCTGCTCGCGCAATAGTATAGGCGCGCCGGGCGATGCGGGCGCGGATGCAAGACGCGGGCGCCCCGGCGCAAGACTGCGATCGCGACCCGATCCGCCCGGGGCACTCATGCGGCTCGCGCGTTTGCCTCAGCCCGGACGCCCGCGTGTCTTGCGCCAGGCGTCCCAAGCCGCCGGTGTGTCCAGATCGATCAGCGCGCGCCGGCCGGCAAGTGGCACAAGGCGGACTCGCGCTGCCGCCTCAGCCAGCACTGCGCGGCCGCCCCGATCACCGCGGACCCGGCGCAGCGCATCGAACAGATCG
>JASBUM010000566.1 GCA_030147905.1 Acidimangrovimonas sp. | reverse complement strand
CCTTGTCGGCCAGAAGGCTGTGCAGGGCGGGCAGCTTGTCGAGCCGGAGATGTCTGCGCAGTTTCCCGGGCTCAGAATGAAGGCCACCGCTCGCCCGCAACCGTCTGTCAGCGCGTGGATGGTGGTGGTCGGCCCGCCACGCGCGCGCCCCATGGCCTGAACTTGCGCCCCCCCCCCTTTCCCCCGTGAGCGGAGCGGTGGGCGCGCACGGCGGTACTGTCGATGCCCAGGTCGTCCGGCAGTTCGGCCTGCGCCGCGAGGGTGGCGAAGATGCGCGCCCAGAGACCGTGGTGGCTCCACCGGTTGAAGCAATTGTAGATCGTCGTCGAGCGGCCATAGACAGCGGGACAGTCCTGCCAGCGGCATCCGACCCCCAGAACATGGATAATGCCGCTGATCACGCGGCGATCATCCACCCTTCGCGCGCCCGGCTGGTTCTTCGGCAAAAGCGGCTCGATCGCCGCCCAGGCCCGGTCCGAAAGCCAGAATTCGCCTGCCGTTGCCCTGCTCCTGCGGTGTTCACTCCAACAGAATCAGATAGATGACCTATCATCAATAGGTTGACTGGGTTGGAAGCCTAGGCCACCCCCATGACATCACCTCCCCGCTCCGCCCGTGACAGCCCCACGACATGCGCGGACGCCTTGACCGCGCGGCGCCGCCACCGTTACCCTTGCACCGGCATCAACCGAGCGGAGTGCCCCATGGAACGGACCGCGAGATGCGCGTGCGGCCAGTTTTCGATTACACTGGAAGGCGACCCGATATTCGCAGTTGCGTGCGCTTGCAGCGCCTGCCGCCGACGCACCGGCAGCGTCATCGGCGTAAGCATCTATTTCCCCCGCGAGGCACTACGCCGGCAAATCGGGACCGCGTCGCGCTACAGCCGCCTTTCCGAGGCCGGTCGCCCCGTCGAGGCGCATTTCTGCCCGGATTGCGGCTCCACCGTCTATTGGTATGCAGCCTTCCGCCCCGATCAGATCGGTGTCGCACTCGGCACGCTCGACGCGCCCGTTGCCACTGCGCCGCAAGCCGCCGTCTGGGCCGCGGAACTGCCTAACTGGCTGCATCTCGATCCGAGCATCGCGAGCTATGACGCGGGAACCGGCCGCTGAATCGGGTTTCAACCAGGTCCGCGCCGATGCCCGCCGGCAAAAGTCCGAACGCATCCGTGATCTTTCCGACGCAGCGGGTGGCCCGCGCCTTCGCCGTTGCCGGTCCGCTGCCCCACCACCTCGCGGCACCCTGCGCCCATCCCTCGCTCAGCACGACACGCGCCTGCGGCTCCGGCATCGCGGTGCTTCGGACAGGCATGGGCACGGCCAAGGATTCCCGGCCAAGCCGGGGCGCGACGATGCCGGGCGCGGAGATTCGCCCGTACCCCGTGACATTGCCGAAGCGCGCCGCAAGTAACATGACGCCAGCCCGCGGCAACGATCGTCGTCGCATTTGGGGATGGTACCGCCTCCCCGGCTCGAACGGGGGACCCCCAGATCCACAATCTGGTGCTCTAACCAACTGAGCTAAGGCGGCACAGGCGGGGATTTACCGCCCGTATCGGACGATTGCAAGGGTGAAAGACGAGGCGATCCGCGCCCCAACCGCGGAAATCGCGCCACCGCAGCGGGCCTTCGCCGAGACACTCGCGCGCCGGAGCGCAGGCGCAAGGACGGCTGTGGCGATGGTCCGGCCGCATCTCTTTCCGACTCGCGCCGACCGCCTTGCGGATGGCTGCGGCAGGAACTGCCCGTCGAGGATGCGCGGCGCCGGCCCGCGCCCGCCGGCCCGGGCGCCACCGTCGCCCCTCCCCCCCTCGCAGGGGTCGGCGCGTGCGCGCGAAGTGCAGGCGGCGGCGGCAAAATGCGCGCATCCCGCCCTGCCATCTTGCCCGCGCCGTCATTCGGCGCTAGCGAAGGCGCGACGGAGGGCGCCATGAGCATCGACAAGCAAAGCGACATCGCGGCCAATCTCCAGATCGGGCCGACCAATCTGGGCATGGTGCGCATCTACATCGAGGGCGACGGCATCGACCTGCCGCTGGACTTCGACCCCGACGAGGCCGAGGAAATCGCAGAGGAACTCCTCGCCGCGGCCCGGATCGCGCGCGGCGACGACAAACCCGGCGGACCCGGTGGCAAGCCCGGCGCCGAGGCCCGGGGCCGGACCACGCGCAACAGCCGCGGCGCCGATGGCGACGACCGCGCACGGGGGAAGGCGCCCGGCCGGGGTGCAGGTCGGACGCGCGACCGGGATTGACGCCGCGATTGTGGCCCTGCTCGGAACCGGACCCGTCGCAGGCTTCCGGCCCTCCAGCCCAAGGGGCACCGCGCCCGGCGCGTCAGTTTCCGCGCCCGCCGGCCCCGGGCAGGCGTCCCGGCACCGCGAGGCCCGGTGACAGCGGCGGATCCTGAACGCCCTGCAGTCGCATCGCCGCATGCCGGGCGAACTTCAGCGTCAACGCCTTGCGCCGCGCCGGGGCGAGGCGCGCTTCAGGCCCCATGCGCAGGATCTCGCCCCCGTAATCGTCCGCGGCGATCAGACCGCCCTCGGTCGGAAGGATCTCCTGGGGGAAGTCGGGCCCCACCGCCCAGAAGAACCGCTCGCACCACGGAAGGTAGTCTCGCCATTTGCGATCGGCAGCATAATCGGCGAGCCCCGACTTGCACTCGACCACCCAGATCTCGCCCCCCGGCCCCAACGCCATGACGTCGACGCGCAGTCCTGCTGCGGGCACGAATTCGACCATGCAGGCGAAATCGAGGCTGTGCAGAAGCCGGCATGCCCCGCGCGCCAACCGCTGACCGGGGGCCTCACCGGCGGGTCTTGGGGGCAGGCGCGTTTCCGACATGCCGGAAACTATGAACAATTGAAGAACATCTGTCCAGCCCGCCCGCCGACACGCCGTCTCGGAGGCGTTTTCCGGACGCATGCACACAGCGCAAGGGGCCGCGCCCCGCACCCCCGGGTCCCGGCCGCGATTGCACGCCGACATGTTCCGCCCCGTCCGAACCCAGGTCTGGCCCGACCGGACGATGGGGCGGATCTGGTCGACCGTTCGCGCGGGCGGGGGGCCGTCACGCAGGAGACGGCGGCACCACCGGCCCGCAACCATCACCGCCGCAGCCGCCGCCCGGCACCCGGCGGGGGGGGGGTAGTGCGAAATATTCCCGGCCGGCCCATCTTGCGGGCGGCCGCGCGGGTGCCTATCTTGCGCCATGGCGGGTTCTGCCCGACGCGTGACGGGCCCTTTTCCAGTGGCCGATAAGTCTTTCCGAGGGGGCTGGCTCTGCCGGGATCGTGGTCTCGGTATCTGGCGCCCACCTGATATCTCAGGCTCTCGGGAAATCAACGTCCGCACGGTTGCCGCGGTTCCCGCCGATCTCCTTTTCAGTCAGCCCTGCTTTTTCAGTCCGCCCTGCTTTTCAGTCAGCCCTGCCCCTTTTCAGCCTTGCCCCGTGGACGCCGGTCAAAGCTTGGCCCGCCGCCGAGCCCCCCGAACCCGGGGATCTGCTGTGGCCGTCGCCCCGCCACGCCCATGCGGGAGGTGGCATTGCGGCGCGGCACATGCCGATCGACCAAACGGTGCCGGGGCGCGATTGGCGGGAGCTGATGGATGAAGCGGCGCCGGCGCGGCGGGCTGATATGCCCCCCCCGGCTGGCGCATCTCGGGTGTCGGGCAGCGCGTATGCCGACCGCCGGCCCCGGTGCAGAAGACGCGAACGACATCCGCGGCCGGCGGCGCCCGGCCTGCCGCCCGACCCGTGGGGCCTGCGGCAGACCGGGCGGGCGACCCGGACG
>JASBUM010000610.1 GCA_030147905.1 Acidimangrovimonas sp. | reverse complement strand
CGCCTGATACTGCTTCAGCGCCGCCTTGTCGTCACCCTTGGCCACATCCATCAACGCGATCTGTTCAAGCGCCAGCGGCCGATAGGGCTTGCCGGGCTGCGCCAGCGTCTCGAAGGCGGCGCGGCGCTGATCGGCAGGCATCGCGTCGCCCAGCAGGATCAGCCGCTTCAGCTCGGCCAGCTGACGATAGGCCGCGGGCACGGTCTTGTCACCCGCGACACGGGCCAGCGCGGCCTCGGCCTGCTTGGGCTTGCCGGCGGACTGCGCCGCGTCGGCGATGGCGAAATCCAGCACCGCGGCCTGCGCGCCCCGCGCCTTGATCGCCTCGAGCGCGGAAAGACGCGCGGCGGCATCGCTCTTGGCCTGGGCCGCGACGACCCGGTCGCCGAAGACCCGCGCCGAAGCCTCGAGCTGCGCCCGGCTCCATTCGCGGTAGGCGGCCCAGCCCACGACCGTGATCACCGCCAGGACGACAATCCAGCCGTAGCGACGGAAGAAGGTGAAAAGCCGATCGCGGCGGACCTCCTCGGTGACCTCGGCGATGAAAGTGTCGGTCTCGCTCATTCGCTGCTCTCCCGTGGCGGCACGGCCCGCGTTCCGCCGGAGCCTTTCCACCCGTGCATTTCGGCCCGTCATACACGCAACGCCGCGGCTTTGCCAAGCCCCGGACCGGCGGCGACGCGGGCGCGCGGCGCGCCCGCCGCCCGACGGACGCGCCGCGGCGCACCACGGATCGGCCGGTCCGCGGCGGCCCCGCTTTTCACTTGACCTTCGGGCGGGGGCTGTCAAAACCACGCCATGACAAGCGCGCGCCTGGATATCGACCTCGATGCGATCGCGGCCAACTGGCGCGCGCTCGACGCCATGACGGACCGCGCCACGCAGACGGCGGCGGTGGTCAAGGCCGACGGCTACGGCCTCGGGCTCGCGCCGGTCGCGCGTGCGCTTGCCCGGGCGGGCGCGCGCCGCTTCTTCGTCGCCATGGCCAGCGAGGGCGCGGCGCTGCGCGAAGCCCTGGGTCCGGGGCCCCAGATCGGCGTCTTCGCCGGCCACATGGACGGCGACACCGCGACGATCCGCGATTGCCGTCTTACGCCGATGCTCAATTCGATCGACCAGATCACCCGCCACCTCGAATCCCTGCCCGGCCATCCGTTCGGCATCAAGCTCGACACCGGGATGAACCGGCTGGGGATGGAGGCCGGGGAATGGTCGGCGGTGGCCGAGATGGTGCTGTCGGCGGGGCCCGAGATGATCATGAGCCATCTCGCCTGCGCCGACGACCCCGACGATTCGACCAATGCCCGTCAACTTGCCGCCTTCCACGCCATGACCGACGGCTGCGGCGTCCCCCGCTCGCTCGCCGCAACCGGCGGCATCCTTCTCGGGCCGGCCTATCACTTCGACCTCACCCGGCCCGGCATCGGACTTTACGGCGGCCGGCCCTTTGCCGAGGCGCGGCCGGTCGTGCGTCTGGCCCTGCCGGTGATCCAGCACCGGCGCGTCGCCGCGGGCGAGATCGTGGGTTACGGCGGAAGCTGGCGGGCCGAGGAAGAGGCGGTGATCGCGACGGTCGCGGGCGGCTATGCCGACGGGATCCTGCGCAGCCTGTCGAACCGCGCGCTGCTGTGGGACGGCCCGCGCCCCTGCCCGCTGGCGGGACGGGTGTCGATGGACCTGCTGACGGTGGACATGGGCACGGCAGAGGACCTTCCCGACCGGCTCGAACTGATCGGGCCGCATCAGGGAATCGACGATCTGGCGGAGGCCGCCGGCACCATCGGCTACGAGATCCTGACCGCACTCGGGGCGCGCTACGAACGCCACTACAACCGAGGCGGCGCATGATCGTCTTTGCGTTCATGGCCCGGATCGGCCGGGTCACGCTGGCCGCGCTTGCCCATTTCGGGCGGATCGCCATCTTCTGCGCGCGCGCCCTGGGCCACATGCTGCGCCCGCCCTTCTACTGGCGCGAATTCGGGGTCGCGGTGATGCAGGTGGGCTATTTCAGCCTGCCGGTGGTGGGGCTGACGGCCTTCTTCACCGGCGGCGCGCTGGCGTTGCAGATCTATTCGGGCGGGGCGCGGTTCAACGCGGAATCGGTGGTGCCGTCGATCGTCGCGATCGGCATGGCGCGTGAGCTGGGGCCGGTGCTGGGCGGCCTGATGGTGGCCGCGCGCGTGGCCTCGTCGATCGCGGCCGAAATCGGCACGATGAAGGTCACCGAGCAGATCGACGCGCTGGTGACGCTCTCGACGCACCCGATGAAATACCTAACCGTGCCGCGGATCGTCGCGGCCACGCTGGCGGTGCCGGTGCTGGTCGCGGTCGGCGATGCGATCGGGATCATGGGCGGCTTTCTGGTGGGGGTGAACCGGCTTGACTTCAACGCCGCCGCCTATCTCAAGAACACCGCCGACTTCCTCCAGCCGTGGGACGTGGGTTCGGGCCTCGTCAAGGGCGCGGTCTTCGGCTTCATCGTGGCGCTGATGGGCTGCTACTACGGCATGAATTCGGGCCGCGGCGCGCAGGGCGTGGGGCGTGCGACCAAATCGGCGGTCGTCGCGGCCTCGGTCCTGATCCTGGCCGCGAACTACCTGCTGACGGAGCTGTTCTTCACCTCATGACCGGGATCCGCGACATGATCGGGATGCGCGACGTCCACAAGGCCTTCGGCACCAAGCAGGTACTGCGCGGCATCGACCTGAACGTTCCGCGCGGCGAAAGCATGGTCATCATCGGCGGCTCGGGCACCGGCAAGTCGGTGCTGCTGAAATGCATCCTCGGGCTGGTCGCGGTCGATTCCGGCACGATCAGCGTCGGCGGCACCGACATCGCCGAGGGCGACCGCGACGCTTTCCTCGCGCGTTTCGGCATGCTGTTCCAGGGCGGCGCACTGTTCGACAGCCTGAGCGTCTGGCAGAACGTGGCCTTCCGGCTGCTGCGCGGCGAGAAGAAGCGGCCGCGTGCCGAGGCGCGCGAAATCGCGATCGAGAAGCTGCGTCGCGTCGGGCTGAGCGGGGACGTCGCCGATCTCTACCCGGCCGAACTGTCGGGCGGGATGCAAAAGCGCGTGGGCCTTGCCCGCGCCATCGCCGCCGAGCCCGAGATCATCTTCTTCGACGAACCCACCACCGGGCTCGATCCGATCATGGCCGGGGTCATCAACGAGCTGATCCGCGCGATCGTGGTCGAGATGGGCGTGACGGCGGTGACCATCACCCACGACATGTCGAGTGTGCGCGCCATTGCCGACAAGGTCGCGATGCTGCACGGCGGCAAGATCCGATGGACCGGGCCGGTGGCGCAGATGGACGATTCGGGCGATCCCTATCTTGACCAGTTCATCCACGGCCGCGCCGAAGGCCCGATCGAGAGCCTGCGCTAGAACGCACCGTC
>JASBUM010000606.1 GCA_030147905.1 Acidimangrovimonas sp. | reverse complement strand
GAACGCGAGGCCTGCCGCCCGCTGCGCACCTCGCCCGCCTATGACCGCCAGGCCGCCCGCGGCGCGCAATTCGGCCAGGTCAATGGCTGGGAACGGCCCAATTACTTCGGCCCGCTCGATGCGCCGGCCGATTTCGACCATCAGGGGCGCAGTTTCCGCCGCGGCGGCTGGTGGACCCATGCCGAGGCCGAGGCCCGCGCCATCCGCGAGACCGCCGGCCTGATCGACGCCACCGCCTTCGCCAAGCATGTGGTGCGCGGCCCCGGCGCCACCGCCTTTCTCGACTGGCTGACCTGCAACCGCCTGCCCAAGGTCGGGCGGATCAATCTGACCTATGCGCTGACCTCTGCCGGAACGGTGCGCACCGAATATACGATCGTGCGGCTCGCCGAGGACGAATATTACCTGGTCTCGGCGGGGGCATGGGCCGATTACGACGCTGATTTCATGCGCAAATGCGCGGCCGACAAGATGGGGGAATTCGGCTGGATCGACATCCATGAGGTGACGAACCAATGGGGCGTCTTCGCCCTCGCCGGTCCCAGTTCACGCGCGATCCTCGCGGAGCTGGTGCGCGACGCCGATCCCGCGACGCGGCTGTCGAACAAGCGTTTCCCCTGGCTGTCGATGCGCGAGATCGAGCTGGGCATGGTGCCGGTGCGCGCGATCCGCGTGGCCTATACCGGCGAACTGGGCTGGGAACTGCACCATCCGATCGAGATGCAGAACCATCTTTTCGACCGCTTGCTGGCGGCGGGCGAGAATCACGGGATGAAACTCGTCGGCGCGCGGGCGCAGAACTGGCTGCGTCAGGAAAAGAGCTACCGCGCCTTCGGCACCGAACTGGGGCGCGACGCGACACCCCTCGAGGCCGGGTTGGACCGGTTCGTCGATCTGTCGAAGGAATTCCAGGGCCGCGCGGCGATGGAGGCCACCGGCATCCGGTCCCGCTGCGTGACGCTGCTGATCGACGGACCCGCGGATGCCGACCCCTGGGGCAAGGAGGCGCTGGTTCTGAACGGCGAGAAGGTCGGCCGGCTGACTTCGGGCGGCTGGTCGGTGGCCTTCGGCAAGCAGATCGGCATGGGCTACGTCCGCCCCGATCTCGCCCAGCCCGGTACCCGGCTGCAGCTGCGCATGTTCGGCGCGCTTCATGATGCCGTGGTGACCGAGGACAGCCCCTATGATCCGCAAAACGCCCGCATCCGTGTCGATGGCTGACGCCGTTCGACGCCGGGCGTGAACGCCAATCCGGCCAGTGAAATCCAGCCTGTGAAATCCGGCCCGTGCAAGCCGTCGCACGGGCCGGTGCCTTGTGGCCGGGCGAAGCAGCACGCGCGGGGCCGCGCGCCTGTGGCCCGCGGCCGGGTGCGGCCTTCGGGCGGCCGGGGCCGTGTCGGCCGGCCGGGCCGCCCCGTCCTGCGGGGGGCGCAGGGGGGCGGTCCCGCCGGCAAGCTTCTAGGCCCGGGCTATTCGGCCTCGAGCTCGTCCCAGACGGCCAGCGCGCGTCCCGCCATCATCAGCGCGGGACCGCCGCCCATCTGGATCGCCATCGCCAGCACGTCGGCGAGTTCCCCGCGGCTGGCGCCGGTCTTCATCA
>JASBUM010000601.1 GCA_030147905.1 Acidimangrovimonas sp. | reverse complement strand
GGAGATCGCGGCGCTCGAACGTATCGCGGGCCCCGCAGCCGCCCGGCTGATCCGCGACGAGCCCGACCCGGTCATCGCCCGCATCGTCGCCGGCTGGCCGCAGAATTTCGACCCGGCGCGGGCGCTGGCGCTGGGTTTCCGACCCGACGACGACATGGAGGCGATCATCCGCATCCATGTCGACGAGGAGCTGGGCGGCCGCATCGGCGGCTGAACGCGGCGGAAGCCGGCGCCAACACCGCGCGGGTCGGGCCCGACGGGCAAGACCGGCAGCGGGCGGTGCAGGCGCAGCGGTCGGGTGGCGACGGGCCGGAATGGGCCAGGACGGGCCAGAACGAACTGGCCGGTGGCGATGACGGGCGCAGGCCGCCGGGGGCGCGTGCCGGGGGCGCGTGCGGGCCGCGATCAGCGCGCGCGCACCAGCTTGCGCAGCGCCGGCGCCGCGATCACCGTGCCGCCGTTCGAATAGGCTTCGTGATTTTCCTCGATCGTCGTCAGGTCATAGAGGTAATTCACCATCACGCCCCAGCTGGCGCGCCGGCCGCGCGGGCTGTGATCGCCCTCCGGGTGAATGCGCTCGAGCCGGGCACCGTTGCCCAGATGGAACCGCGCCACCGGATCGACCGTGCCGCCGCGTGCGTCGCGCGCGACGATCAGGTAATGCGCGGCAAGTTCGCGCAGCAAGGCGGCTTCGTCGCCCTCGGCCGGCCCCGCGGCACCCTCGGCGCCATTGCCTTCGAGTCGCGCCACCAGCGCCGCGAGCGGTGCGCGCAATTCGCCGCGCTCGGCCGCCGCCAGCGCCCAGCGCCGCAGCCCGGGCAGCGGAGACAGCGTGACGAAACGCGCGAGATTGGGAAATTCGCGCGCCATCTCCTCGACCACCTGCTTGATGAGGAAATTCCCGAAGGAAATCCCCCGCAGGCCGTCCTGACAGTTGGAGATGGAATAGAAGACCGCGACATCGGCGTCCTGCGGCGCCAGAGGCGCGCGGTCATGGGCGAGGATCGCGCGGATGGAGCCGGGAAATTCCGCCGTCAGCGCCACCTCGACGAAGATCAGCGGATCGTCGCGCATGGCGGGATGGAAGAAGGCGTAGAGCCGGCGGTCAGGCGCGGCCACCCGACGGCGCAAATCCTCCCATCCCTCGATCTCGTGCACGGCCTCGTAATGAATCACCCGCTCCAGCACCTCCGCCGAGGTGGTCCAGTCGATCCGCCGCAGTTCGAGGAAGCCGCGATTGAACCATGACATGAAGAGATGGCGGAAATCGGCGTCGAGGGCTGCGAATTCCGGCGCGCGCTGCGCCAGCTCCAGCAAGTCGCGCCGCATCGCCACCAGACGCCGGGTACCGCCCGGCGCCCGGTTGAGCCGCCGGATCAATTCCTGGCTGCGGGGCTCTGCGGCCATGTGCAGGGCGCGCAGCGCCACCGACAGCGCAACCGCATCGCCGCCATCCTCCGCGGTGTCCCCGGCCGCGCCGGCACCGCCCGCGGACCGTGACGGCTCGGGCTTGCCGGCGTCGGGGCCGCGCCGCTCGGCGGGCTTCTCGACCTGCTCCGACGTTGCCGCGCCCGCCCCGCCGGGCGCCTGCCCGCGCCATCCCGGCAATGCCTCGAGAGCGCGGGCGACGCGCTCGGGATCCGGGCCGAAGCGGTCGCGCAACGCCACGAAGAAGGCCTGACGCTCCTCCGGCGTGGCGGCCTCGTAGCGTTCCAGCACCGAACGCGCCAGCGCCAGTCCGGTGGCCTCGCCCCGGCCGGTCAGGAGGGTTTCGCACATATCGGCCATCTCGGGTGCGCTCGTCCCGTTCATCAGAACACGTCCGGCATCCGCGATGCGCGACACCAGATCGCCCCAAAGGGTCACTCGGCGGTTCATCT
>JASBUM010000588.1 GCA_030147905.1 Acidimangrovimonas sp. | reverse complement strand
TCATGTTGTCATGGTTGCCGGTCATCTCGACGATGATGACGAAGGCGGTCATCGGCGCCTGGACCACGCCGGCGAAATAGCCCGACATGCCCAGCACCGCCGCAAGGCTCGCGTTCGAGCCGAAGATGACGCCCAGCGTCGATCCGACCCCCGCACCCACCGCCAGCGAGGGCGCGAAGAGCCCGCCCGGTATCCCCGAAAGGGTCGAGGCGATCGTGGCGATGAACTTGGCGGCGAAGAAGCTGAGCGGCAGGGTGCCGCCCTCGACGGCACTGCGCGCCTGGGCATAGCCGGTGCCGAAGGTCATCCCGTTGGTCAGAAGGCCGGTCACCGCCACGATGATCCCGGCCACCGCGGCGACCGTGATGACACGGGTGGTCGACTGGACCGAGCGCCAGCGCCGGATGCGGTTGGTTATCGAAAGCACGCCGCGGCTGAACAAGGCGCCCCCGGCGCCGCCGAGGATGCCGCAGGTGATGACCAGCGGCCAGTCGCCCGGAAAGGCCGCAGTCGCATGGGTGACGCCGAAATAGGTATAGTTGCCGACCAGCGCGACCGAGGCGATCCCCGAAAGGATCACCGTGGTCAGGACGATCCCATTGGTGCGCGCGCTGTAGCTGCGGCTCATTTCCTCGATCGCGAAGACGACGCCGGCAAGCGGCGTGTTGAACGCGGCCGCGATCCCCGCCGCCGATCCCGCAAGGATCAGGCCGCGGGCGCGCACCATGCGCCCCATCCGCGCCGCCTGCAGCATCAGCGAGGCGCCGATCTGCACCGTCGGCCCCTCGCGGCCGATCGAGGCCCCGCAGCCCAGCGCGACGATGGTCATCACCATCTTGCCGATCACCACCTTGAGCGAGAGATAACCGCCGCGGTCGGGCTCGCCGTGCATGTGACGCGAGGCGATCACCTGCGGGATTCCGCTGCCCTGCGATCCGGGGAAGTATTTCTCGGCCATCCACGCGCAGATCACGAAGCCCAGTGGTGTTACGAGAAGCGGCGCATAGACCATCCAGACCCCGGCCTCGAAAAGGGCCTCGAAGACCGTCTGCGTGCTGTCGGCGATTCCGGCGAAAGCGGCGCTGATGGCCCCGATCGCCAGCGCGCCGGCCCAGAAAACGAACCGGGCCTTCCAGTGCTTGCTAGAGACGACAAGAGCCCGCGAACGCCGCATCAACCGGTTTCGCGTTGCTTTATGCGCCACCATCATGCTTCCCCCGCGAAAAGTTTGGTAAGCGGATGCACCCAGATCGCGCCACGCGCAACCCCCCTTGTGCCCGCCCGGGCGCCTCGACGTTATAAAATTGTCTTTCTTGCATATGTTCTGGCGCCGCGGTGCCGACTCCGGCGAGGCGAGGCATGGCTAGGCTGGGCGATGCATGGCTAGGCGGGGCAGGGCCAACGGCGGGATGGCGGGGGAGGCGTTGCCGCCATCGTCCGCCGTCACCGTCGGCATCGCGCGTGCGGGGGGGGGGGCGGAGCGTAGCGCCTGGAGGGCCGCGCCG
>JASBUM010000585.1 GCA_030147905.1 Acidimangrovimonas sp. | reverse complement strand
CGACGATCGACAACGGGCTGAACATCTGGTGCGTCTCGGACAATCTGCGCAAGGGTGCGGCGCTCAACGCTGTGCAGATCGCCGAGGTGTTGGGCAACCGCTGCCTCAAGAAGGGCTAGCGCGCAGGCCGTCGCGGCGGCCCTGGGCGCCCCGGCGCGGCGCGAAAGACAGCAATTCCGCCCCGCGATGGATGTGACCGCGGGGCGGGTCGTGAATGTCCGGATTTCCGATTTTGCCGGCGCGGTGAGTCGCCGGCGCGCTTGTGACACCCGCGGGCGACTTGTGACACCCGCGGGTGATCTGCGGCGTGGCCCTGTGCCTGCGCGGCGTCACCGAAACGTGTCGGCCGCGTGATTGCCATGGGCTGCGCGCCGCTTAGTTGAGCGCGAAAGCCGGCCGGATTCGGCCCCGTGCGTCGTCCCGGGCTGGTGTGAATCGACGACCACCAGCAGTGAGGAAGATACCATGTCCAGCAACGACATCACCGCAGCACCTTGCGACGCCCGTGGCGCCCGCCACCCGCGCGCATGGCGTGGCGTGTTCATGCTTGCCGCAACCATCGGCCTTGCGATGGGCGCGCCGGCATTCGCCGTCACCGCGCAGGGGCAGGATTTCGGCGTCGTAGGCGCCCATCCAGCCCCCCCGACCGGACCCGGGGCGGGCACGCTCGCCGCGTGGGAAATCGGCGCCCGGACCGCGCGCACGGTTCATTTCGGCAAGGCGGGCAGCCTATCGGGCAACAGCTTCCTCGTGGCCTTCGATCCTTCGCAGCGCGCGATCTTCGTGCCCACGGAAGCGGGCCGGACCTATGTGCTCGACGCCGCGACGATGAAGCCGCGGGGCAGTTTCGACACGCTCAAGGGCGGGCGTGTCGCGGGGATCTCGCCAGATGGCAAGACGCTCGTCGTCCTTTCGGGAAAGGCGATCGCGGGCTACGCGCTGCCCTCGCACAAGACGCTGTTCCAGGCGGCGGCGGGCGGCAATGCCCTGGCCTTCGCGCCCGACGGCAAGGCCGTCTTCGTCGGCGGCAACATGGATCGCGCGATCACCGAGATTGCCCTGGCCGATGGCAAGACGTTGCGCAGCTTTCCCGTCGCGCGCTCGGGCGATCTGGCCTATGCGGACGGGCGTCTGTTCTCGGCCGACATGAAGACCGGGCGGATGATGGTGATCGACCCCGCCAGCGGCAAGGTGTGGCAGATCCAGACCCCCGAACATGATCCCGCCTTCAAGTACAGCGCCATTCCCGCAGCCCGCGCGGGCTTCATGCAGATCGCGGCCGATCCGCAGCATCACCGGCTCTATGCCGCCGGGTTCTCGGGGCATATTCTGGAATTCCGCACCGATACGCCCTCGCTGATCCGCGAGTTCGCCGTTCCGGTCGCGAAGGGCGCCAACAAGCTTAGCGGCCTCACGCTCATCGATCATGGGCGGCGGGCGCTGGTGACTGCCGAAAATCACCGTGAATCGGCGGTGGTCGATCTGGCCAGCACCCGGATCGTGGAACGGCTGCCCGGGGTGGCTTCGAACCGCTGGGTGACGATCCGCGAACGCTAGATCCCGTCGCAGGTGACCAAGGCTGGACTCACCGCGCCGAGAGAGACGGAGGGCGCGCGCCCTCCGCCGCGGTCGCGCGGCGCTCAGACCGGCTCGAAGCGGCCGGTCTCACTGTCGTATTGTTCCAGCCCGCCCTCGCCGATGTCGGTCCACAGACCGTGCAGCGACAGATCCCCCGCCTCCACCGCGCTGCGCACGAAGGGAAAGGTCATCAGGTTCTCGATCGAGATCAGAATCGCCTGCTGTTCCAGCGCGTGGAGCCGCGCACGTTCTTCGTCGATGTCCTTCACGCGGTCATAGCCGGGACGCAGGATATCCATCCAGCGGCCGACGAAGCTTGAGGATTGTTCCAGTTCGGGAGCATGGCCCGAACACATGGCGTGGCAGCCCGCAACCCCGCCGCATCCCGAATGGCCAAGCACGACCAGATGCGCAACCTTGAGCGCCTGCACGGCATATTCCACCGCCGCCGAAGTACCGTGATGCTCGCCGTCGGCGGTGAAGGGCGGAACCAGGTTGGCGATGTTGCGGTGAATGAAGAACTCGCCGGAATCGGCGCCGAAGATCGAGGTGACGTGCACGCGCGAATCGCAGCACGAGATGACCATCGCGCGCGGGTGCTGGCCCTCCGACGCGAGCCGCCGGTACCAGGACCGGTTTTCGGCATAGCTGGTCGCCTTCCAGCCATGGTAACGCTGCACGAGGTAAGTGGGCAGCGGCTTGATCTGTTCCATCTTCGGCCTCCTGGGGTGCTTGCTT
>JASBUM010000581.1 GCA_030147905.1 Acidimangrovimonas sp. | reverse complement strand
GACCGGGGGCGCGGGCTTTCATGCCGGCGCGCGTTGGCGTATCTGGGGGTGGAGTCATCGGACGGCGCGGAGATCATGCTGAAGACCCGGATCATTCCCTGTCTCGACGTGGCCGACGGGCGCGTGGTCAAGGGTGTCAATTTCGTCGATCTGCGCGACGCGGGCGACCCAGTGGAAGCCGCCCGCGCCTATGATGCGGCGGGTGCCGATGAATTGTGTTTCCTCGACATCCACGCCACCCATGAGAACCGCGCGACCATGTTCGACCTCGTCACCCGGACGGCCGAGCAGTGTTTCATGCCGCTGACCGTCGGCGGCGGCGTGCGCACGCCCGAGGATGTGCGCGCCCTGCTGCTGGCGGGGGCCGACAAGGTCTCGTTCAACTCGGCGGCGGTGGCCGATCCCGACGTGGTGGCGCGGGCGGCGGATCGCTTCGGCAGCCAGTGCATCGTGGTCGCGCTCGACGCCAAGACCGTGGCGCCCGGCCGCTGGGAGATCTTCACCCATGGCGGGCGCCGGCCGACCGGGATCGATGCGATCGAATTCGCGCGGAAGGTGGCCGCGCGCGGCGCGGGCGAGATCCTTCTGACCTCTATGGACCGCGACGGCACGCGGGCCGGCTTCAACCTTGCGTTGACACGCGCGGTGTCCGATGCGGTTGGCATCCCGGTCATCGCCTCGGGCGGGGTCGGCACACTCGACCATCTGGTCGAGGGCGTCGTCGAGGGCGGAGCCGCCGCGGTGCTTGCGGCCTCGATCTTCCATTTCGGCACCTTCACCATCGGCGAGGCCAAGGCCCATATGGCCACCGCCGGCATCCCCGTGAGGCTGACATGAGCGACGATGCCCTGACCCGGCTCGCGGCGACCATCGAGCGCCGGCGCGGGGCCGATCCCGATGAAAGCTGGACCGCCCGGCTTCTGGCGCAAGGTCCCGAGAAGGCGGCGGAGAAATTCGGCGAGGAGGCGGTCGAGGCGATCATCGAGGCGGTGCGCGGCGATCGCGCCCGGCTGACCGAGGAGGCCGCCGACGTGCTCTATCACCTGCTGGTGATGCTGGCCGCCCGCGACGTGACGCTTGCCGAGGTGCTGGCGGCGCTGGAGCGGCGCGAGGGCCGTTCGGGCGTGGCCGAGAAGGCCGCCCGCCGCTAGCGCACCCAGAGCCTGGCGCGCTTGATCGCGTTGCGGATCGCCTCTTCGCGGCGGGGCAGTGCCGCACGGTCGAAAAGCGCGCGCACCGCCCTGCCCTTGCCTCGGTAGATCATCTTGTGCGCGGCCGGATACTGGCGCAGGAATCGCTTGATCTTCTGCTGCGCCGCGATCCGCTCGAGGAGGTCCACCACAGCATCGTCTTCGCGCGCGTAGAGAAGCGGCAGAAGCCGGTAGTGACAGGAGACCCGCCCGTCCAGCAGGCCCGCGGGCAGGGTGTCGCGCCCACCGCCGAAGGAATGGATCACCAGCGGCAGCGCGATCTGGTCGAGCCACGGGTAGAGCGGCTGACAGACGAGTTCGGCGGGCGGGTCGTCGCGAATCTCACGGGCGTAGTCGAGAAAGCGCGTGCCGAATTCATGCGGGCAGCGGTAGAAGAACCAGCCGGCATTGAAGTAGAGATAGCGGCGCCAGAATTCGTCGGGTTGACCGTGGTCGAGCGAGCTTTCGAAGTCGAGACCGAACCGGTCATAGAGCGACTTCCAGGTCGCGGAATAGCCGGGGCCGTAGAGTTCTATCCACGGCCAGGTCCCCTCGCGACGCAGCGAGGCCGAGGGACGGTCGAAGTCGAAGGGCACCTCGGCCAGCGGGCCGGTGATCAGCGTGTCGGTATCGAAGAAGACGAAGGGTTCGCCCCGCGGCAGGGCGAAAAGTGCCTCTATCTTGTTGCCGTGGGGATAGGATGCGCCGAAGGCGCGCGATTCAAAGGGCAGGAAAGTTGCCCCGAGCGCCTCGAGCTGCTCGCGCAGCGCCATGTCGGTGATCGTCGGGCCTTCGGGCCACAGCGGCCCGGGCTGCGGCTCGGCGATGAACAGACGCTGCCCGTCGACGGAATGCGCGGCCAGGCTCGCCGCGAACAGCAGCGCCTCGTATTGGAGCCGCCCGGCCTGCGCCACGATGACGATGTTGAACGCCGCGCCCCCCATTGCGCGGTCAGTCCGGGGGCGCGAAGCGCAGGCTCAGGCAGGACATGCCGCCGTCGAGCCGGGCGCATTCGGAATTGGGGATCTCGCTCGGCGTGTATCCTGCGGCGTCAAGCGCGGCTGCGGTGCGAGGGAAACCTTCGGCCATCAGGACCACGTCGTTGAAGCGCACCGCGTTGGCCGCGGCCTCTTCGCCGGGCGCGGTGTGGATCACCCTGTAGCCCGCGAAGCAGCCGCTGTCGGCGAGCCGCGGGGTGGACAGGACGGTTTCGGCGTCGAGAAGCGCGCAATCGGTCTTGAAATGCAGGATCTCCGGCGGGGTTTCGACCTCGCGCAGCACATGCCCCCAGCGGGCCACGATCCGTCGCAGCTCCTCGATACCCGCCGCATCGGTCCGCGCCGAGCGTCCGACGAGAATTTCGCGTTCGGTGGTCAGGATGTCGCCACCTTCGATGAAGCCCGGCCCGTCTATGCGCGCGACTTCGGGGTAGAAGGCCGCCAGATGCGGCGCCATCTCGGCCGCCTCGCCCAGCCGCGACGGCGCGCCGGGGCGCAGTATCACCGCGCCCTCCCGCAGGACCAGCGCCGTATCCTCGACAAAGAGCGAATCGGGATAGGACTCGAGCGCGGGAAGCTCCAGAATCTGCGCCCCGGCGGCCCGCAGCGCATCGACGTAGCGGGCGTGATGGGCCCGCATCAGTTCCGGATCGGGGGCGCCGGTGTCGACCGCCCGCAGACCGTCCACGGCCGATGCGGCCGGCGCGCGCGTGATCGCATGGGTAAAGCGGAAGGAATGATCCGACATGGCGGGCTCCGGACGGGGACGACCCTTCCGTCCTAACCGCTCCGCCGCGCTGCGTCGAGGGCCGTGGGTGGCAAAGCCGCCCGGATCGATGTCGCCGTCGGGCGCGCGGACGTGATGCGAAAGCGTGCGCAGCGCCACAGGGCACTATTGAGCAAATCGGCCGATTGCCGGGCTTCCGCTGCCCCCGCACCGGCTCATTCCGCGGTCTCCGTGACGGGTATGCCAAGCGCGGTCCAGCCGTTGCGAACGGGAGACGGACCTGCGGCGCGGCGACCTGGCGGTCGAAGCCCCGCGCCATGAGCCGCTGGCCCATGAGCTTTACACATGCCATCTTCGCTTCGACGCGGCTTCGCCGGTGATATCTGGCCCATCGTCGCCAAAGTGGCCGGCCAAGATATTTCGATACCCTCATAGCCTCGTTGCGCGCCATGGCGCCGGCGGTGACAGTCCTTCAGGGCCTTGCGTTCTTCCGTGGCGGCATGAGCGCCGCGCTCGACGATCGCGGTGTGGCGCTTGCGGGGGTCGCAGGCGCCGCCTGCCGTGACGCGGCCGATCTGCTCATCCTCCGCGATCCGGTCGCGCAGGTCGGGCAGGACCGGCGCGTCGCCGATGCGGCCGCCGGTGATTTCGACGGCGCGGATCTCCGATGTGCGCTCGTCGATTCCGACGGGATCTTGCGCCGGATTCGGGGCATGCGGCCTCCATGCCTGCGCGCGTGCCACGCGCCTTCGCTCTTGATCCGGATGCTATCGATCAGCAAGTGCATCAGCCCCTTGGAGCCACGGCGAGAAATGTCGACGGCCGGCGTCTTCCGGCGTCGTGATAGCGTGCTGCCGTCCCGCATCCGCCAGTTCGGCCCCACCAGCCGCGGCTGGCTCTCGACGAGGCCGGTCGTCCGTCGCAACGCCACGCCGAACAGCACCGTCATCGAAAGGCAGGTATGGATCGCGGCGTCGCTGTAGCTCTGCTGCCGGTCACGCTGGCCTGCCGGCGACGCCTCCCCACTCCTCTCGGAATCGAACCGGCTCGTCAGCGCGCCCCGACGCCTGAGCGCTTTGGTACAGGCCGGCCAGTTCCCGGTCTTGCAGGTCGGGGACGCCGGCCTGCGCTACCGTCCCGCTAACATGCTGGATTCTTGACATGAATCCTTCCACGGGGCTTGGGCAACAAAGACCCGTTGCCCCGGAGATCACGGAAACGTAATCGATATGGTCGCAAACGCTACAGAACCGTCACCTCATTGTAATGAACGGAACGTAAGCCGATGGCGCGATCAAGTGGCCGCTCCGCTTTATCAAGCAAGCCGCCCAACCGTTCAAAAAGGGCCCTGCCTGCATTCGACCGTTCCCCGGATCCGATCGGCCCTAAACCCGCTGAGGAGGAATTCATGCCCCCGCGCTTCCTGATCAAGACACTCATCGCCGGTTCGGCCGCTTTGTGCGGCGTCGCCGCTGCCGCCGAGACGGCCCAGCCGCTCGTCGTCTATGCCGCCATCGGTTACGACACGGCGATGGGCAAGGCCTTCGAGAAGGCCACCGGCATCCCCACCAAGGTGGTCGACGGCAGCACCGGCCCGCTTCTGGCCAAGGTCGCGGCTGAAAAGCAGAACCCGCAATGGGGCATCATCTGGGTCGATGGCGCCCAGGGCATGCGCGCGCTCGCCAGCGAAGGGCTGTTGAAGGCCTATGCGCCCAACGTCTCCTGGAACAGGATCGGCGCGGAGCTGCAGCCGAAGGACCAGACCTATACCGCCACCGCCGTCTCGATCGCCGGCGCGATCGTGGTCAATACCAGGAAGCTGCCCAACAAGGCCGATTGGCCCACGAGCTGGGACGACCTGCTGAAGCCCGAATTCAAGGGCAAGGTCGGGATGAACAACCCCGCCATTTCCGGTCCGACCTATCCGATGGTCGCCGGCATGATGCAGTCGCAGGGCGGTGTCGAGCAGGGCAAGACATGGTGGAAGAAGATGAAGGCCAACGACATCAAGGTCTTCGACACCAACGGTCCGAACCTGCGTGCGCTTGGCCTAGGGGTAACCTCGGTCTCCATCGCGCAAAACAGCGCGGGCATCGGCCGCAAGATGAAGGGCCAGCCGTTCGAGGTGATCTATCCCAACCCGGTCAGCCTGCTGCCGCGCACCATCGCGATCTCTGCGGGGGCCTCGCCCGTAGTGCAGAAGGAAGCCGAGAAGTTCATCGATTTCGTCATGTCGCCCGAAGGCCAGAAGATCGCGCTGACCGGCGATGCGGGCGGCGACTCGCTGTTCAACCCGCTGGTCAAGGGCGAGGCCGCCGATGCCGGGGTTCCGCCGCTGACCTCCTACAAGACCCAGTATCTCGACCCGACGGTCTGGGGGCCGCGCGAGGCAACCATCGTGACCTGGTTCACCAACAACATCGTGCATTGAGCGCATGAGCGGGAATGACAACGGACTGCGATACGCGGGGGAGGCTCCCCCGCGTGTCAGTCGGGGCCGAACGGACCTGACCGCCGATTTGCGCGCTGCGCTGGGCGCGTCGCGGCATCTTGTCCTGCCGCTCATCGGCGTCGCCGTGGTGGCGCTGCTGCTTGGCTATCCGCTCCTGAGCTTTCTCGCCCTCGCCTTCTTCCCGCATCTTTTCGGCCAGACCGGCCTGGGCGGTCTCGTCAGCCTGCACAGTTTTGCCGAGGCACTCGGCACCTACAATCTGCGGGCGCTGCTGAATTCCTTCTGGATCGGCGCCGGGGCTGGCGTGATCGCCACCGGGCTCGGTGTCTGGCTGTCCTGGCTGACCACGCGCACGACGTTGCCGGGCCGTCGCCTGGTCGAGGGCGCGGTCTGGGCGATGCTGCTGCTTCCGTCCTATTTCATGGCCGTCGGCTGGCAGTTGCTGCTGGCCCCCGGGGGGCTGATCTCCGCGCCTTGGGCGGCCGCGATCATGATTAGCCCTTTCGGCGTGATGGTCGTTCTGGGTCTTAAGCTCATCCCCTACGCCTTCCTTACGCTTGTTGCCGCGTGGCAGGCTATTCCGGAGGAGATCGACGAGGCCGGGCGGGTGCATGGCATCTGCTCGCGGACCCGCGTGCGGCTGTCGCTCGGGCTGCTCGTGCCGGGCATGCTGGCCGCCTTCGCCATGGTCTATGCCGAATCCCTGGCGGATTTCGGCGTGGCCGACACGCTTGCGGCCGGGGTGAACTTTCCGCTCGGGACCTATTCGATCTATGCGGCGCTGAACCGGATGCCGCTGAACTTCGGGCTTGCGGCGGCGAACAGCTGGCTTCTTCTCAGCCTCGTGCTGCCGGCCGTCTGGTTGCAGACGCGCATCAACCGCCGGGCCGATCGCTACCGGGTGATCACCGGTCGCGCCCGCCCGCCGCGCCGCCGCCGGCTGGGTCCGCGCCAGACGGCGTTCCAGCTGGCCGCCGTCGCTCTGGTGCTGACGCTGGCGCTGGGCATCCCGGTCTTTTCCGCCGCCTCGGTCTCGCTGACCGCCGATATTTCCAAGCCCTTCTCGCTCTCGAACCTGAGCCTTAGCCACTATGCGGATGTCTTTCGCGTGCCAGAGGTCTTCGGGGCGCTTCTTTATTCGGCGAAGCTGTCGCTTGTCGCCGCCGTGGGCGCCATCCTCCTCGGCCTTGGCGTGGCGCTTGCGCTGATGCGGCCGACCGGGCTTGCGCGGGTGCTCGACTGGGGCCTTCTGACCATCATGGCACTGCCCGGCCTGATCCTCGCGGCCGGCTATATCTTCGCCTTCAACCAACCATGGCTGCCGCTCTACGGCACCTCGGCGGCGCTGGCGATGGCCTATATCACCGGCGCGCTCCCGGTCACCTCGCGGATGCTGATCGGCCCCGTCGGCCAGCAGCACCGCAACCTGCATGAGGCGGCGGCCGTGCATGGACTCTCCGCCGTCCGGCGCTGGCTCTGGGTGCGTCTACCGCTCCTGGCGACGCCGATCATGTTCGCCTTCCTTCTCACCGCGAGCAATATCGTGTTCGAACTCCCTGCCTCCGAACTCCTCTATCCGCCGGGCTCGCCCCCTCTGGCAGTCGCCCTGATCGCCTATCTCCACGGGTTCAACTTTGAGACCGAAGCCGCGCTTCAGCTGACGGCGATTGCCATGGTCGGCCTTGCCGTGCTCCTCGCCCGCTTCGCCTTCGACCGGCTCACCCCCCGCGCCTGGCAGCGGATCGCCGCGGAGCCCAGGCCATGAGCCCGGTTCTGGAGGTGCGCAGGGCGCAGAAACGCTACGGAGAGACGCGGGCGGTCGCCAATGTTTCCCTCGATCTCGCGCCGGGCAGGATCCTGTGCCTGCTCGGGCCATCGGGTTCCGGCAAGACCAGCCTGCTGAGGCTTGTCGCCGGGCTCGAACGTCTCGACGCAGGCCAGATAATCGTGTCCGGCAACCCCGTAGACGATGCCGGCCGCCGATTCGTGGCGCCCGAACGGCGCGCGCTCGGCATGGTGTTCCAGGATTATGCGCTATGGCCGCATCTGACCGTGCTCGACAACGTGGGGCTGCCGCTTCGCGAGCGCCGGATCGGCACCTGGCGGGACAGCGCGGCCAGCGCCCTCGGCGAGGTTGGCCTCGGAGGCCTTGGAAGGCGCTATCCGCACGAGCTTTCGGGCGGACAACAACAGCGTGTCGCGCTTGCTCGGGCGCTGGCGACCCGGCCTCGGCTCCTTCTGTTCGACGAGCCGCTGTCGAACCTAGACGCCAAGCTGCGCGACGATTTGCGAGACATGATCGCGGCAACCGTGCGGGAGGCCGGAATCGCGGCGCTCTACATCACGCATGACCAGTCCGAGGCGTTCTTTCTCGGCGATCAGGTGGGCGTGCTGCGGGACGGCTCGTTGCAGCAGCTCGCCGCGCCCGACATGGTCTACGACCATCCCGCAACGCCCTTTGTCGCCCATTTCACCGGGGCGGCTGGCCCGTTTCCGGTCGAGATCACCGACGAGGCCTTGCACTGGGGCGGCGCACGCGCCCCGCGCCCTGCCGGCATGGTGACGGGCCGGGCCGAACTGTTCCTGCGCCCGCAATGGCTCACCCCCGCCACGGCGGATGCGCGGAGCGTTGGCGGTACGGTGCGCGTCTGCGGCTATGCCGGCGGTGCCTGGCAGGCGCTTGTCGATCTTCCGGGTGGCGGGATCCACCTGCGGCTCGACCGCCGCGTTACACCCGGGGAGGCCGTGGCCTTCCACGTCGATTGGCAGCGATGCCTCGTCTATCAGGGCTAGCAAGATTGTACCGGGGCGGCACGCTCCCGCGGAGGAAGGATCATGGTGCGGGTGCGGCCTCTGACCGGCGGATTGTGCGACGTCCCGAAAAACCCGGGCGGATTGCGCAGGCTGGATTGCATCTCGGGGGTGCCCTTGCTATGCCGATGTTGTGAATTCTTCAAAACCGTAATCTGGTAGATTTGACTGCGAAGCAAGTGCGGGAGGCAGGCTGTGGGACATGAGCGCGGTGAGCGGTTGGGTTTCGACCAGCGGGTCCAGGCGGCGCTTGGCCGGCTGTCGCCGGCCGAGGCGCGCATGGCGGCGTTCTTCACCGCCCATAAGGAGGCCGTGGTTCTGAACTCCGCCCTCCAGATTGCCGAGGCGGCAGGCACGAGCGACGCCACGGTCGTTCGCACCGCGCGGTCGCTCGGCTACGCGGGCCTTCCCGACCTGCGCGAGGATATACTGGCCGAACTGACGGGGGCGGCCTCGCCCGCGCGGCTTCTGTCGCGGACGCTGGACGCCACCGCCGGAACGCCGGCGGCGATCCTAGATCATGTGCTGGACCTGCATGAAGACGCGTTGACCACGTTGCGGCATCCGGATCTGGGCGCGGCCTTCGCCCGGGCGCTGGCCCTGATCGCCGGGGCGGGGATGCGGCATGTCTTCGGGATCGGCCCCTCGGGCGCGATTGCCGAATATGCCGCGCTTCAGTTCAACCGGATCGGCCTGCGCAGCCAGCCGCTGACCGGTGCCGGCGTGACCCTGGCCGACCGGTTGATCTGGCTCGCGCCGGGGGATGTCGTGGTGGCGCTGGCCTATGCGCCGCTCTATCGCGAGGTCAGCGTCGTCCTGGACAAGGCGGCCGAGGTGGGCGCGAAGGTGGTGCTTATCTCGGACAGCCTCGGCCCGCTCGTGGGGGCGCGGGTCGACACCGTGCTTTCCGTGCCGCGGGGCCGGTCCGGCCACCTCGCGCTGCACAGCGCGACGCTGCTGCTGGTGGAGGCGTTGGCGCTCGGGCTTGCGGCGCGAGACCGCGACGGGGCGATCACCAGCCTTGATGCGCTGAGCCGCCTGCGCGGGCAGATCGACCGGGACTGGCTAAAGCGCGGGACGCGCCGGACGACGCCGGCTGGGGACCCGGAAAATACGAGATGACGCCAAAAGAGACCGGCCCGCGGATTGCACCGTCCGCGCATTGGCACCGGAGTTGAAAGGAACGACATGCATCTGACCTCCATCCTTCCGACCCTGACGGCGGCATTCCTCGCCTCCGTCGTAGAGGTCGTCGAGGCCTTTACCATCGTGCTGGCCGTCGCGCTGACACGAAGCTGGCGCCCCGCCCTGACGGGAACCTTCGCCGCGCTTGCCGTGCTTGTTGTGCTAGTTCTGATCTTCGGGCCTCTGTTTGCGCTGATCCCGCTCCATGTGCTGCAACTCTTCGTCGGCACGCTTCTGATCCTGTTCGGGATGCGCTGGCTGAGAAAGGCGATATTGCGCGCCAGCGGCTTCATCGCGCTGCATGACGAAGAGGCTGCCTTTGCCAAGGAAACCGACGAACTCGCCAAGCTCGCCGCCGACAAGCGGGCGGACTGGCTGGCCGGGATGGCCGCGTTCAAGGCGGTGCTTCTGGAAGGGGTCGAGGTCATCTTCATCGTCATCGCAGTGGGAACGGCGCATCAAATGACCTGGATCGCGGGCCTCGGCGCGCTGGCTGCGGCGGTGGCCGTTCTCGCGGTGGGGGCGATCGTGCACAAGCCGCTGAGCCGGGTGCCCGAGAACACATTGAAATTCGCCGTGGGGCTGATGCTGACCGCCTTCGGCATATTCTGGACGGGCGAGGGCATCGGGGCGGCCTGGCCCGGGGCGGATCTGTCGATCCTGGGCCTTCTCGCCGTTCTTCTGGCGGTTTCGCTCATCGCGGTAAGCCTGATGAACGGGGCCCGCGCCCGGCAGGAGACCGTGCAATGAAATTCATCTCTTCCATCTTCGCCGAGATCCTTGGCCTCTTCGTGGATGACGGAAGCCTTGCGCTGCAGTCTCTGGGGCTGATCGTCCTCGTATGGGTGGCGGTGCGCCTTGGCGGGCTGCCTCCGCTGGCGGGCGCGGGGCTGCTGCTTCTGGGATGCATCGTCATCCTCTGCCTCAGCCTGAGGCGGATGCTGCGGCGCTGACTCGCGTGGCCCCCGGCCCGGCCTGGTTTCCCGAATGTCGGCGTCCGAATGCGTGGTGCGATTTCACTGACCTGGCACTGAACCTTCATCCATTCGGAACCAGAGCCCTTGGGGTCGACCCGCCTTCCGGCGCAGGTGGGGCAACCGGCATCCGCGCGGAGCATTCAAATCGCGCAGCGCGGCTGTCGGTTGCAGTGAACAGGCGCTCGGCCGGCTGTGCCCCCGGTGGTGGTGCAGGAGGAGGCCGCGCGCGAAGCCCCGGCGCGGCGCGCGGCCGGCGGCGGGGCTGGCGCGCGCCGCGAAAGCGGCTCGGCTCCCCGGCGCTTTGATTCCGCATCCGCGCCGCCTTCAAGACCTCGACCGAAAGGTGCCCCCAGAGAAGGTGCCCCCAGAGACTTTCGGGCGGAAAGGGATGGCTTGCGTCCTCGCCGAGACGGAATTTGCGCCGGTCATCGAACGGGGCAGCCCTAACCCTCTGACAACGCGACACTATCGTGAGCAATGCGAATTCAGGGATTTTGGGGAGGGGTCGATGGTGGGCGACCCTGGAATCGAACCAGGCATGGGTCTCCCCGGCGGAGTTACAGTCCGCTGCCGCACCTTGCAGCACGTCGCCCGACGCGAGGGGGTGGATAGCGAACCCCCCCGTGGGCGTCA
>JASBUM010000579.1 GCA_030147905.1 Acidimangrovimonas sp. | reverse complement strand
CCGAAGCACCCCGACAAGCCCCCCGAAGGCCCCGAAGGCAGCGGATCCGCCTGATGCTTGTCGCCGCGCTCACCGGTTTCGCCACCGGCTTCTCGCTGATCCTTGCGATCGGGGCACAGAACGCCTTTGTCCTGCGTCAGGGCATCCTGCGCCGTCACGTCGCGCCCCTGGTCATCTTGTGCACGGTCTCGGACATGATCCTGATCGCGGCGGGCGTGGCGGGCTTCGGCGCGGTCACGCGGCTGTGGCCGGGCCTGCCGCAGGTCATGGCCGGCTTCGGCGTGGCGTTCCTGGCGGCCTATGGGGTGATGCGCCTGCGCGAGGCGTGGCGGGGCGATTACGCACTCGACATCGCCGGTCAGTCCCGCGGACTGCGCGCGACGCTGGCGACCGGTGCGGCCTTCACCTGGCTCAACCCCCATGTCTATCTCGACACGCTGGGGCTCGTGGGCGCGGTCTCGACCCGCTTTGCCGGCCTGCCCGCCAAGACCGCCTTCGCCATCGGCGCCATGCTGGCATCGGCAGTCTTCTTCTCGGGCCTCGGGTTCGGCGCGCGCCTGCTGGCGCCGGTGATGCAAAGCACCCGCGCATGGCGGATCTTCGATCTGGTGATCGCGGGCACGATGTTCGTCATCGCCGCCGGGCTGCTCGAGACGCTGGCCGGCTGAAACCACCCGCACCGCGGCGGCGTCAGCCAAAGCCGCCGCCTACCAGACCTGTCGCCTACCGGACCTGCCGCCACACGGAGACGGCCTTGCATCGCCTGTCCGAACGCGGCCCTCTTCCGGGAAAAATACCGCCGCCGGAGGCCGGCGCCGGGCGGTCCTCCCGGGGCCGCATGGCGGCGCATGCCCCCCGCAACGGCCGAGGCTTGCGCTTCCCGGGCCGGAGCACGCCATTCCCGCCCCGGGTCCTACATCGCGGTCCAGCCGCCGTCGATGGAGATCGTGGTGCCGGTGATCTGGTCCCCCGCGGCCGAGCACAGGAAGGCCACCGTGCCGCCGATCTGGCCCACGGTGACGAATTCGCGCGACGGCTGCCGGTCCAGCATGACTTCGCGGATGACGGTCTCGCGATCCATCTTGTGCGCCTTCATCTGGTCGGGGATCTGCGCCTCGACCAGAGGCGTCAGCACATAGCCCGGGCAGATCGCGTTGCAGGTCACGCCCTTGCCGGCCGCCTCGAGCGCGACCGTCTTGGTCAGCCCCACCAGCCCGTGCTTGGCCGAGACATAGGCCGACTTGAAGGGCGAGGCGCGCAGCCCGTGGGCGGAGGCTATGTTGACGATCCGGCCCCAGCCGGCCTCGCGCATGCCCGGCAGCGCCGCCGCGATGGTGTGGAAGGACGACGTCAGGTTGATCGCGATGATCGCATCCCATTTCTCCGGCGGGAATTCGTCGACGGGGGCGACATGCTGGATGCCCGCGTTGTTGACCAGGATATCGCAGCGCCCAGCCTGTTCGACCAACCCGCGGCATTCCTCGGGCTTCGACATGTCGGCGCGGATATAGCGTGCCTCCACCCCGTGTTCCTTGGCCAGCGAATCGGCCAGCGCATGATCGTCCTTCGAATCGGTAAAGGAGTTCAGCACGACATCGGCACCGGCGGCGGCCAGCGCCTTGGCCACCCCCAACCCGATACCCGAGGTCGAGCCCGTCACGATCGCGGTCTTGCCTGAAAAAGACATCGCAGAATTCCTTTCCTTGGTTTTCACCACTCTGAACATCGTCGCGCGGGCGGCGATTACCACAGCGGCCGGGCCGCTGTCTCGAAGAAGTGAGATGCGGCGACCGGCGCAATCGGCCACAAGGCAGGTCGCCGGCCGCATTCGGTTTCACACCCAATTCCGGCGCAAAAAAAACGCCCGCGCGAGGCGGGCGTTGAGTTATTGAGGCAGGTTTCATACAGGCAAGAAACCTATCGAGCAGTAAGTTCCTTATACGCAGTCTTGGTC
>JASBUM010000573.1 GCA_030147905.1 Acidimangrovimonas sp. | reverse complement strand
GCGAGGCCGCGCGCGTCATCCCCTGCCCCTGCCTTGTCGTCTGTCATCTTCTTATGCCTTCGCCTGCTTATGCTTTCGCCGTCAATTTGATCCGGACATATTTGGCCTCGAGGTAATCCTGTATCCCCAGCGATCCGCCCTCGCGCCCCATACCGCTTTCCTTGATCCCGCCGAACGGCGCCTCGGCGGTGGCCAGCAACATCTCATTCACGCCGACCATACCGACCTCAAGGTCTTCATAGGCCCGCGTGGCGGTGGAAAGATCGTTGGAAAAGACATAGCCGGCAAGGCCGAAGGGCAGCGCATTGGCGCGCGCCATCGCTTCGTCGTAATCGCGAAAGGCGGTGATCGGGGCGATCGGGCCGAAGGGCTCCTCGACCATCACCTTGGCGTCGTCGGGCACCCGGCCCAGAACGGTGGGCTCGAAGAAATAGCCCTGGTTCATTCCCTTGGGCCGCGCGCCGCCGGCCAGAACCTCGGCGCCGCGCTCGACCGCGTCGGCGACCATCGCCTCGATCGTGGCAAGGCCGCGACGGTTGGCCATCGGCCCCATCTGCACCCCGGCATCGAGCCCGCGGCCAAGCTTCAGCCCGCGTGCAACCTCGGCGAAGCGGGTGCTGAAGGCGTCGTATTGGCTTTCATGGACATAAAAGCGGGTGGGCGAGATGCAGACCTGGCCGCAATTGCGAAATTTGGTGGTGGCGCAGGTCTCGGCCACCCGGGCGCCGTCGACATCGTCGAAGATCACCACCGGCCCATGCCCGCCCAATTCCATCGTCACCTTCTTGATCCCGTCGGCGGCGAGATGCAGGATCTCGCGCCCGACCGGGACCGAGCCGGTGACCGAAACCTTGCGCACCAAGGGCGAGGCGATCAGACGTTCGGCGATCTGCGCGGAATTGCCGGTCAGGTAATTGACCGCGCCGGCGGGAATGCCGGCGTCGTGGCAGGCCTGGACCAGTGCTGCGCAGGAGGCCGGGGCCTCACCCGCCGGTTTGATGATGATGGCGCAGCCCGCAGCCAGCGCGGCCGCGATCTTGCGCGCCGGCAGCAGCGCCGGGAAGTTCCACGCCGAGAAGGCGGCGACCACACCCACAGGCTGATAGATCACGGCCATGCGGCTTTCGCGGGTGCGGGCCTCGATGATCTGGCCGTAGATGCGCTTGGTCTCTTCGGCATACCATTCGAATTGATCGGCCGCGGCCCCGGTCTCGCCCATAGCCTCGGCCAGCGGCTTGCCGGTCTCGAGGCTCATCGCCGTGGCGATGGCGTCGCGGCGTTCGCGGATCAGCTCGGCCGCGCGTCGCAGCTTCGCCGACCGGTCCCACGGCCCGGTTTCCCGCCATTGCGCGAACCCGGCTTCTGCCGCGGCCAGGGCCGCGTCGATATCGGCCTCGGTCGCGACCGCGATCGTGCCCAGCCGTTCCTCGGTCGCGGGGTCGGTCACCGCCCGCACCGCGCCATCCGAAGCCGGACGCCAGTCGCCCCCGATGTAAAGATTGAGATCGTGATACATGCTATTTCCCTAGATCGTCTGGCGCAGATAGCGCCCCTGCACCTCGTCGACCCAATTGCCGACATTCCAGCTTCCGTAAGCGCCCATTCCGGCCTCTTCGGCGCTGCCGCCATAAACCGGAATATGAACGAGGCTAAGCCCGTCGTGGGCATGGGCCTCGGCCAAAGCGGCAGCAAGCGCGGCGCGGTCATAGCCGCCAAACAGCGCCTTCACGCCAGTCACGGCGCCTGCCATGGCGACGTAATCCACCGCCACCGCATCATTGGTACGAAACTCGCGCCCGTATTGGGCCAGTTGCAACCCGGTGATCGCGGCCATGCGGCGATTGTCGAACAGCGCGATCATGCCGCGCACGCCATGTTCGACCGCGTCGATAAGAACCTGCGGATTCATCATGAACGAGCCGTCGCCGGTGAAGGCCACGCCATAAGGCGCATCGACCACGCCGGCCGCGCCCAGAAGCGCCGAAGTCGCGAAACCCATATACGAGGCGCCGGTTTCGGTCACGGTCTGGCCCGGCGCGTCATCGGCAACGACTTGAAAGCCGTTGGCCTGCACGTCGCCCGCGTCGAAGAATTTCACCGCCCCCGCGGCGCGCGCAAAATCCGCCACCGCCGCGATCGCCGCCGGCTGGGTCAGGACCGGACGGCCCCAAACCGTGTCGGGCAGCGGCGACTGGGCGGTGCGCACGTGGCGAAATGCCAGCCAGCGCGCCTTTTGCTCGGCGCAGCGCGTCAGCCAATCGGTGCGGGTGTCGGCCTGTTCGGGCGTGGCGGCGATCAGGGCAGCGATCACCGCGCCGATATCGCCGGGCAGGGCGAGGGTATTGGCGTAGTGGCTGACATCCCCGAAATCGCCGTTGATATTGATCGCCGCCCGCGCCGCCGGCCAGCCCGCGCCCGAGCAATCGGCCTGACACACCCCGCGGCTACCGATGAAGATCGCAAGCTCTGCCTCCGCCATGGCAAAATTGCCGCTGATCGAGCCCTTGGAGCCGCCGACATGCATGTTTTGCGGATGATCGTCGGGCAGAACCCCCAGGGCGCCGGGCGAAAGCACGACCGCCGCGCCCAGATGTTCGGCCAGCCGGCGCAGGGCTCCGGCATGGGCGCGGCAGCCACCGCCGGCCTTGATCGTCACGCGCTTGTGGCGGGCCAGCAAGTCGCGCGCGGCGGCATAGGCGTCGGCCGCCGCCGGAGCCATCGCCGGCAGGGCAAGGCGGCCCGGCAAGGTCGCGAGATTGAGCGTGAAGCGCTGCGGCTGGGTGTTGATCGGGGCGAGGATATAGAAAGGCCCGGCGCGATAGGGATGATGGACGCAGGCGGTGCCGCGGCGCAGACATTCGCGCAGGGATTCGGGGGTATGCAGGACATGGGATTGCCCCATCAGCGCGGTGATCCGCCCGAACAATCCCTGTTCGGGCTTGGGCACCTGCTGCATGTTGTAGCCTTCGCCCCAAGTCGTCTCGTCGCCATAAATATGATAGACGCCAACCCCGTTCGAAGCGGCGGCCAAGGACCCCGCCATCGCCTGCAATGCCCCCGGCCCGATCGAGGTGACCACTGCCGGCGTCCGGCCGTGGACCCAGGCATGGGCGGTGGCGGCATGGGCCATCTCGACCTCGTTGCGGCAATTGAAGACCTCGGTCGCACCGGCTTCGGTATAGATCCGCAGGATCTCGCCCAGATCGGTCGAGCCATGGCCGAAAATCGCGAAATAGCTCGTCACGCCCTGGTGCAGCAGTCCCAGCACCAGCCCCTCTGAAAGGGTCAGTTCGGGACGGGGATCAAGCGCGGCCACCGCCTCGGCGCCTCCCGCGACCCAGGCGCGCGCCCGCGCGACGATCGCCGCCTCGGCGGCGCCGGTGGCGCTGGCCATGATCAGATTGTCAGGCATTGCTTTCCCTCACGGCTTGGGCGCGTCGGGCGCGCGCGCTTCGCCCGCTGCGCCATTGCAAAACGATCACCAGCGCCGCAAGCGCGAAGAACACGAGCACGACGGGCGATGTATAGAAGATTGAGAAATCACCGCCCGAGAGCATCATCGCAGTGCGATACTGGTTTTCCAGGATCGGCCCCAGAACCATGCCGAGGATGATCGGCGTGATCGGAATCCGCGCCTTGATCAGCCCGTAGGCCAGTACCCCGATCACCGCCATCGTGTAGATGTCGAAGGCACTGTTGCGGATCGAATAGGCGCCGATGACGCACAGAACGAGGATGATCACGGCCAGCAGCTCGCGCGGGACCCGCAGGACATGAACGAAAAGCCGGATTCCGGCGAGTTGCAGAAGCAGGATCCAGACATAGGCCACGACGACGGTGATATAGATGCTGTAGATCATCACCTGCTGGGTCATGAACATCGCCGGCCCCGGCGTGATCCCGTGTATCATCAGCCCCGCAAGCACGATCGCGGTCGCCGGATCGCCCGGAATGCCGAGCGACAGCAGCGGGATCAAGGTGCCGCCGGTGACGGCGTTGTTGGCGGTTTCGGGGGCGATGACGCCTTCGATCGCGCCCTTGCCGAAGCGTTCGGGCCGGGACGAGAACCGCTGTGCATGGTCATAGGCGAGGAAGGCCGCGATCGCGCCGCCGGTGCCGGGAATGGCCCCGATCACGGTGCCGATGGCCGAGCAGCGCGCCATCAGCCAGGAATTGCGCAGCAGCAGCCCCAGCCCCGGCAGGGTGGCGCGAACGGGGCCGGTGTTCTCTTGGGCGATCTCGCCGCGGCCATGGGCGACGAAGGTCTCGATGATGAAGGGAACGGCGAAGAGCCCGATCATCGCCACCAGCAGATTGACGCCCTGAAGCATATCGACGAAGCCGAAAGTCAGCCGGTTGACCCCGTCGATCCTGTCGATGCCGATGGTCATCACCATCAGTCCCAGCGCGCCCGCGATCAGCCCTCGGACCATGCTCTGGCCCGACAGGCCGCAGATCGTGGACATGCCGAAGAGGACCAGCGCGAAGATCTCGGCCGGGCCGAAGCTGATCGCCACGCGGCTGACGAAATGAACCGAGACCATCATCACCAGAAGCGAGAAGATCCCGCCCACGGTTGAGACGATCACCGCCGTCCCGAGTGCGATCGAGGCCTGGCCGCGCTTGGTCATCGGATAGCCGTCGATCACCGTCGCCGCGGCCGAGGGCGTGCCCGGTATGCCCAGCAGAATGGCCGAGACAGAGCCGCCGGTCATCCCGCCGATATAGGTTCCCAGGAGCAGCCCGATCGCCGGAACCGGCGCCAGCCCGAAGGTGATCGGCAGCGCCAGCGCCAGCGCCACCGTGAAGGTCAGCCCCGGGATGGAGCCGAAGATGAGCCCGATCAGCGTTCCGAGCCCGACCGCGCCGATGGCGAAGGGGTTCAGCGCTGCTGCGGCCGCCTGCATGACAAGATCCATATTCCCGCCCTCAGCCCAGGTTGATCCAGGTGCCGGTGGCCAGCGGGATGTCCAGGATCTGCCCGAAAATCAGCCAGCACGCCAGCGGCACGCCGATGCTCATCGCCGCAATGCGGACCCATGAGCGTTCGCGCACGCAACTCAGCAGCGTCAACGCCACGATCAGCGCCGTCGCGAGATTGAACCCCAGCTTCTCGAGCGCGAATCCATAGCCCCCGATCAGCATCAGCGTCAGCCCGATCAGCCGCCATTCGCGCAATCGCGCCCGC
>JASBUM010000553.1 GCA_030147905.1 Acidimangrovimonas sp. | reverse complement strand
CTGCGGCGCGACCTGCCCGACTGGCTCGAAACGCTCGATCCCGATGTGCGCCGCCGGATGGAGCGCGGCGCGAAGATCGAGGCCGGGGAGTTTCTCGCACGCAAGAGCCGCTATGAAGGCCTGGCGCGTGCGGCTCTGGCTGCGTTCGACACCGTCGATGCGCTGGTTGCGCCGACCGTGCCGCTGACCGCGCCGCCGGTGGCGGATCTGGCCGATCCCGAGACCTATACGCGGCTGAACATGCAAATGGTGCGCAACACCTGCGCGGTGAATTTCATGGGCTTGTGCGCGGTCACCATCCCCGCCGGTCTCGACGATGCCGGAATGCCGGTGGGGCTGCAACTGATCGGGGCGCCCATGACCGAGCCGCGCCTTCTGGGCATCGCCCGCTGGCTCGAGGCCCGCCTCGACCGCGCCGGGCAGTGGAGCCCACCCCCCCGTTCCGATTGACCCCCCCCCCGCAACAGCCCCGAGGCCCGCCGATGCAACGTCCCGAAGATGCCGCCCTGTCCCGCCAACGCCCGGTCGCGCCGCACCGCAGCTGCCTTCTGCTCATCGATACGCAGAACTACGTCTGGAACGACGCGGTCGCGGCGCGCCATCCCTATTTCGATGCGCGGCTGCGCGAGACGGTGATGCCCAATCTGCAACGCCTGCTGACGGCCTTCCGCGCGGCCGGCGGCGAGGTGATCTATACGGTGATGGAGAACCTGACCCGCGACGGGCGCGACCGCAGCCTGGATTACAAGCTGTCGGGGTTCTTCATCGCCAAGGGCTCATGGGAGGCGCAGGTGCTGGAAGCCGTCGCACCCGGCGAGGACGAGATAGTGCTGCCGAAGACATCCTCGGGGGTCTTCAACTCGACCAATATCGAATATCTGCTGCGCAACATCGGGATCGACACGCTGCTGGTCACGGGCTTTCTCACCGACCAATGCGTCGACCACACGTTGCGCGACGCAGCGGATCGCGGCTTCTATCCGGTCTGTGTGTCCGATGCCTGCGCCACCCATAGCGCCGAGCGGCATGCCAATGCGCTCGATGCCTTCAAGGGCTATTGCCGGATGATGACCACGGAGGCGGTTGTTGCCGATCTTGGCGGGGCCGATCCGCGCGGGGCCGATCCGCGCGGGGCGGCGCGATGACGGATCCGGCGTTCCCGGCCGGTGCCGGTGTGCGGGCCCTGGCCGCGCGCTACCGGGCAGGTACGCTGTCCCCGGTCGCGGTGGTCGAGGCCGGTCTTGCCCGTATCGCGGCGCTCGACGGGCAGCTCAACGCCATAGCCGATTCCATGGCCGCGGAGGCGCGCGCCGAAGCCGCCGCGCGGGAGGCCGAATTGCGCGCGGGCCGCGATCTTGGTCCGCTCCACGGCATTCCGGTCGCGATCAAGGACCTGATCGCGGTTACGGGCGTGGCGACCGGCTTCGGCTCGAGGGTGATGCCGCCTGCCGCGCCCGGGCGCGACGCGCGGCTGGTCTCCAATCTGCGGGCTGCCGGCGCGGTGATCTTTCCCAAGACGAACCTGCTTGAATATGCCTATGGCATCGCCCATCCGGCGATCGGCCAGACCAACAATCCGCATGATCCGCGGCGCACCGCGGGCGGATCGAGCGGCGGATCGGCCGCGGCGGTGGCGTCGGGCATGGTCCCGCTCGCCGTCGGCACTGACACCGGCGGTTCCATCCGCATTCCGGCCGCCTATTGCGGCGTCACCGGCATGAAGCCGAGCTTCGGGCTGGTTCCGCTCGACGGGGTGTTTCCGCTGGCGCCAAGCCTCGATCACGCCGGTCCGCTTGCGCATTCGGTCGAGGATGCGGCACTTTTGCTTGCGGCGATGTCGGGCCGGACGATCGAGGTCCGGCCGATGCCGGTTGCCGGGCTGCGCATCGGGGTCCTGCGCCGTCACTTCCCGGCCCTTGCCGCGAACCGCCCCGTCGGGGCCCATGTCGACGGCTTGCTGTCGCGTCTCGCCGCGGCCGGCGCCGTCCTGTCCGAGGTCGACCTGCCCGAACTGGCCGAGGCCAACGGGCATCTGCTGACCATCCTGCGGCCCGAGGCATCGCGGATCCATGCCGATCTGCTGGCGCGAAATCCCGAAGGCTATGCCAAGGCCACCCGCGCGCAGATCGAAGCCGGATTCGCGGTTACCGCGACCGATTACCTGGCGGCTCAGGATTTCGCGCGGGTGCTGCGGCAGCGCGTCGAGGCCTTGCTGAAAAAGGTCGATGTCCTGGCCTCGCCCGCCGTGCCCTTCGTCGCCCCCTTCGAGGATCCCGAGATCGCCGAGGGCGAAGACAGCGAGATGCTGGCAAGCGGATTTGCCAATCTCACCGGGCATCCGGCGCTGAGCCTGCCGTGTGGCCGGGTCGAGGGGCTGCCGGTCGGGCTGCAGCTGACCGGCGGGATCGGTCGAGATGGCGCGCTGCTGGCCGCCGCACGCGCGATCGAGTACGAGGTAGCGGGCGTGGACGCGGGCAATGACACGGTGCCGGAGCGCGAGGTCTAGCCGCCCAGCCGCGAAAGCAGTCGCACCCAGGCCACGAGCCCGAGCCGCAGGCTGGCGAGGCGGAAGAATTCGTTCGGGGCGTGGTAGTCCTCATCCGCGGTCGCGAAGGAGAAGAAGACCGTGCCCGCGCCCAGCTCGCGCGCGAAGATGTCCGGTATCGGGATCGTCGCGCCCATGGCGACGCGGAGCGGGCGGGCGCCCAGAAGTTCGGCCAGAACCGACTCGGCCGAAGCCAGCGCGGGCAGCGCGGGGTCGAGCGCGAAGGCCCGCGTGCCCGGCCCGTGCCGCCGGACCTCCAGCCGATAGCCCGAGGGCGTCACCCCCTCCAGATGCGCGGCGATGGCCGCCACGACCTTGTCCGGCTCCTGTCCCGGAACCAGCCGGCAGGTGATCTTGGCCTGCGCGCTTGCCGGGATCACGGTCTTGGTGCCGGCGCCGCCGTAGCCGCCGGAAATGCCGTTGAATTCCAGCGTCGGCACCAGCCATTGGCGGGTGAGAAGCGCCGCGCCGTCCGGCATCGGTGCAGGCGGCGCCGCGCCGATGGCGCGGAAATAGGCGGCCGGGTCGAAAGCGGCCGCGTCGATCGTCGCAAGGATCGCCGGATCGGGTGGCGGCAGGTCATCGGCAAAGCCCGGCACCCGGACCATGCCGTCGGCATCGTGCAGCGTCGACAGCATCGCCACGAGGGCACGGATCGGATTGGGCGCGCTGCCGCCGTGGCGTCCCGAATGGAGATCCTTCGCCGCGCCTTCCACACTGACGTCAAGCGCGACCAGCCCGCGCCCGGCAACGGTGACCGAGGGCAGGTCCGCGCGCCACATCGCGCCATCCGCCGACAGCACCAGATCGCAGGCGAGGCGTTCGCGCAGACGCGCCACCGTCGGCGCAAGATGGGGGCTGCCGGATTCCTCTTCGCCCTCGATCAGCATCTTCAGGTTCACCGGCGCCGGCCGGCCGGTGGCGGCGAAGGCCGCGATCGCCTTGATCGCCACCATCAGCGGCCCCTTGTCGTCGGACGCACCCCGCGCGTAAAGCCGGTCGTCGCGGATTTCGGGCTCGAAAGGCGGGTTGCGCCATTTGTCCAGCGGATCGGGCGGCTGCACGTCGTAATGGCCGTAGATCAGGATCGTCGGCGCGCCGGGCGCGGCGTCCCAGCGCGCGAAGACGGCGGGATGGCCGCCGGTCGCGATCTGCTCGACCTCGGGGAAGCCCGCGGCGCGCAATTGCTCGGCGACGAAGGTGGCGGCCCGCTCGATCCCGTCACGATAGGCCGGATCGGTGCTGACGCTGGGGATGCGGCAGAATGCGGCCAGATCTGCGACGATCTCGGCTTCGGTACGGGCGAGATGGGTTTCGGGGGTCATTTGCCGCCGTCCACGGACAGCACCTGGCCCGAGATCCAGCCGGCCTGATCGGAGGCGAAGAACAGCACCGCATGGGCGATGTCCTCGGGCGTGCCAAGCCGGCGAAGCGCGATCGCCTCGGTCAGTTTCGCCTGACCCGCGGGCCCCATCGCCTGCCATTGACGTTCCGTCGTCGGGTTCGACCGCACGAAGCCGGGCGCGACATTGTTGACGGTGATGTCCCACGGCCCCAGTTCATGGGCCAATTGCCGGGTAAGGCCGATCTGGCCGGCCTTGGCGCTGGCATAGGCCTGGATCCCGGTCAGGCTGATCCCGAGCCCGGCGCCGGACGAGATGTTGACGATCCGCCCGTGGCGGCGGCGTTTCATCCCCGGCACCAGCGCCTGGGCCATGTAGAAGGCGCCCGACAGGTTCACGGCGAAGATCACCTGCCATTCGGCCGGGGTTATCGCCTCGATCGGGCGGCCGGTCTGGCCGCAGACGCCGCCGGCATTGTTGACGAGGATCTCGGCCGTCTCGCCCGCATCCGACAAGCCTTCTGCAAAGGCCTGCACCGCCTCAGGATCGCCGACATCGAAAGTGTGAGGGGTGGCGCGATCGCAGCAAAGATCGGCCGTTTCCTTCAGGCCCGCGGGTTCGATATCGCAGATATGGACCCGTGCGCCGCGCGCGGCGAAGGCCCGCGCGATTGCCCGGCCGAAGCCATGCGCGGCACCGGTGACCACCACCACGCGATCGTCGAAGACGATGTTCATCGTCCGGCCTCCCCCGGATTGGCGCCAGCCTGTGCCAGTTCGTCGAGATTGGCGCGCGACAAGCGCCGCTCGCCGCGCTCGATCTCGTGGATCATCGCGATCACCCGCGCGGCAAGCGGGGTGGCGATCCCATGGCGCGCGCCGATCTCGACCACGGGGCCGAGCTGCGCGTCGAC
>JASBUM010000558.1 GCA_030147905.1 Acidimangrovimonas sp. | reverse complement strand
GATCTTGCCGGATCGCGACGGGCTCGAGGTGATGGCCGAGATGCTTGCCCTGCGTCCCGAGACCTCGGTCATCGTCATCACCGCCAACGGCTCGATCAACAAGGCGGTCGAGGCGATGCGCGCGGGGGCCTACGAATTCCTCGTGAAACCCTTCGACGAACAGCGGTTCCTCGGCACGATCGAGAACGCGCGCCGCAGCCAGGTGACCGGGGCGGCGGCCGCGGCCGGCCACGGCCGGGCGCCACCCGCCGAACCGCAGCCGCTGGGCGAATTCATCGGCAGTTCGGCCGCGATGGCCGCGGTCTATGCCAAGATCCGGTCGGTCGCGCAATCGACCGCCACCGTCTTCATCACCGGCGAGTCGGGCACGGGCAAGGAATTATGCGCCCAGGCCGTGCATGATCATTCCAACCGCGCCTCGGGGCCGTTCATTGCGCTCAACTGCGGCGCCATACCGCCCGATCTGCTGGAATCGGAGGTCTTCGGCCATCTGCGTGGCTCTTTCACCGGTGCCATCTCCGACAAGCTCGGCGCCGCGGTCGCAGCCGACGGCGGCACGCTGTTTCTCGACGAGGTCTGCGAGATGGACATGGCGCTGCAGACCAAGCTGTTGCGCTTCCTGCAGACCTCGACGGTGCAGCCGGTGGGGGCGACACGCCCGCGCAAGGTCAACGTCCGTATCGTCTGCGCAACCAATCGCGACCCGATGGAGGAGGTCCTGCGCGGCCGCTTCCGCGAGGACCTTTACTACCGCCTGCATGTCGTGCCGATCGTCATGCCGCCGCTGCGCCAGCGCGGCGATGACGTCATCACCATTGCCGAGGCCGCTCTGGCGCGCCTGTCGATCGAGGAAAAGCATCATTTCACCGGCATGTCGGAGGATGTGCGCGCGCTGTTCCGGCGCCTGCCATGGCCGGGCAACGTGCGCCAGCTGCTCAACGTGCTGCGCAATGTCGTCGTTCTCAACCCAGGCGGCGAGGTGGCGGTTGCCATGCTGCCGCCGGAGCTGATTGCCCAGGCCACCCCGGAAGGTGCCGGCGGCACGGCACAGACGGGACCGGGCCGCCCCGGCATCCCGCGCTCGGCCGGACCCGGCCAGAATCAGGCATCCGCGGCGCCCCGCGCCACCGATCTGGGTGATGCCCCCGGCCACCCGGGCGACGCGCGCGACGCCGGGGCCGTTATCGATCTTTTCGCCGGCCAGACCCTCGCCCAGATCGAACAGGCCGCCATCGAGGCGGCGATCCAGCGTCACGGCGGCTCGCTGCCGCGCGCGGCGCGCGAGCTTGGCGTCTCGCCCTCTACCCTTTACCGAAAACGCCAGAGCTGGGCGGCACGCAAGGACGATTGATCTGCGCGGGGACCGGCCCACACCGCGCGAGGTCTGCGCGGGGCCGGCCCGACAGGGCACCCGCGGCGATTGCCCTTCTCAGGTGAATTGTTCGCGGAACATCCGCTCTTCCAGGCCGTGTCCGGGATCGAAGAGGATCCGGTGGCTCACCCGGGGCTCGCTGCGGATCTCGACCCACTGCACGTTGCGCACCGAACGGCCGTCGGCATCGGCCATGACCGGCCTCTTTTCCGATTCGAGCACATCGAACCGGACATGCGCGGCCTTGGGCAGGATCGCGCCGCGCCAGCGCCGCGGCCGAAAGGCGGCCATCGCGGTCAGCGCCAGGACATCCGATCCGATGGGCAGGATCGGCCCGTGGGCGGAATAGTTGTAGGCGGTGGAGCCGGCAGGCGTGGCCACCAGCGCGCCGTCGCAGACCAGTTCCTCCATCCGCATCCGTCCGTCGATCGAGATGCGCAGCTTGGCGGCCTGCGGACCGGCCCGCAAAAGCGACACCTCGTTGATCGCAAGGGCCTGATGCACGCGGCCGTCGCTATCCTCGGCGCGCATCGCCAGCGGGTTGATGACCGCCGCCTCCGCCGCGTCGAGCCGTTCGAGCAGCTTCTCCTCGGAGAATTCGTTCATCAGGAAGCTGATGGTGCCGCAATTCATGCCGTAGACCGGCAGATGCATGCCCTCGGTCGCGTGCAGGACGTGCAACATGAAGCCGTCGCCACCCAGCGCCACGATACATTCGGCCTCCTCCAGCGGGACCTGCCCGTAACGCGCACCCAACACCGCCAGCGCCGAACGGGCCTCGGGCGCGTCACTCGCCATGAAGCTCAACCTGACATCGCCTGCCCGAACCATCCCCACCTCCGTTCCGGGCGCCATGTTCACCGTGGCGGGCGGCGAACTCAACCCCCGATCTGGCCCCGATCTGGCCCCGGTCTGGCCCTGGTCTGGCGGTGCGGCCGGCGGTGCAGTCGGCGGTGCCGCCGGCGGCGGCGCCGGTGCCGGCGCGCCCATCAAGAACACGCCGCGTTTCCGATCCGCGACACGCACGCCGCCGCGGCCGCGCGAAACGTCGCATTGGGCCTTTGCGGCGCGCGCCGCGATCGGGTAGATACCGCCTATTCCGAGCCCTCAGGAGACGCCCATGAACGCCCCGAGCAAAGCCGCCGCCAGCCACGATCCCGGATTTTTCACCGACAGCCTTGCCGAGCGCAACCCCGAGATCTTCGCCGCCATCGGCCAGGAACTGGGCCGTCAGCGCGACGAGATCGAGCTGATCGCCTCGGAGAACATCGTCTCATCGGCGGTGATGGCGGCCCAGGGCTCTGTCCTGACCAACAAATATGCCGAAGGCTATCCGGGGCGGCGCTATTACGGCGGCTGCCAGTTCGTCGATATCGCCGAGGATCTGGCGATCTCGCGCGCGAAGGCGCTTTTCGGCTGTGCCTTCGCCAATGTTCAGCCCCATTCGGGCAGCCAGGCCAATCAGGGCGTGTACAACGCACTGTTGAAACCCGGCGCGACGATCCTGGGGATGAACCTCGCCTCGGGCGGGCATCTGACCCATGGCGCGGCGCCCAATCAATCGGGCAAGTGGTTCAACGCGGTGCAATACGGCGTGCGCCAGCAGGACAGCCGGATCGATTACGAGCAGGTCGACCAGCTGGCGGCCGAGCATAAGCCCGCGCTGATCATCGCCGGCGGCTCGGCGGTGCCGCGGGTGATCGACTTCGCCCGCTTCCGCGAGATCGCCGACAGCGTCGGCGCGCTTTTGATGGTCGATATGGCCCATTTCGCGGGCCTCGTCGCGGGCGGGCAGCATCCCTCGCCCTTCCCCCATGCCGATGTGGCGACCACCACCACCCACAAGACCCTGCGCGGCCCCCGCGGCGGGATGATCCTGACCAATGACGAGAACATCGCCAAGAAGGTCAATTCGGCGATCTTCCCCGGCATTCAGGGCGGGCCCCTGATGCATGTCATCGCGGCCAAGGCGGTGGCCTTCGGCGAGGCGCTGCGACCCGAATTTCGCGCTTATGCGGCGCAGGTCGTGACCAATGCCCGTGCGCTGGCCGACGAATTGATGAAGGGCGGGCTCGACATCGTCACCGGCGGTACCGACACCCATGTCATGCTGGTCGATCTGCGACCCAAGGGCGTCAAGGGCAACGAGACCGAGGCCGCCCTGGGCCGCGCCCATATCACCTGCAACAAGAACGGCATCCCCTTCGACCCCGAAAAGCCCACCGTGACCTCGGGGGTGCGTCTGGGCACGCCGGCGGGCACCACCCGCGGGTTCGGCGAGGCGGAGTTCCGCCAGATCGGCGCCTGGATCGTCGAAGTGGTCGACGGGCTGGCCGCCAATGGCGCCGACGGCAACGGCACGGTGGAGGCCGCGGTGCGCGAGAAGGTCGCGGCACTTTGCGCGCGCTTCCCGCTTTACCCCGGGCTCTAGCGACGGCCGGGCCGGCGGCATTCGGCCGGCCCGTCAAACCCGCGCCCCGCCATGGGCCGCCACTTGCCGAGATGCCGGGACCCCACGCCGGATCGCGCCGATCTGACCGGCGGCGAGGCGAATCATCTGGCGGCAGTGCGATGCGCCCGGTATCACCGACGCCATGCTCGTAAAGGTTCTTCACGGCGCCCCGACCGCGCGTCCACCGCTTCTGATCGCCCACGGCCTGTTCGGCTCTGCCCGCAACTGGGGCGTGATCGCGCGCAGGCTCTCGGCCGAAAGACAGGTCATCGCCGTCGACATGCGCAATCACGGCACCAGCCCCTGGGAATCCGGCCATCGCTACCCCGATCTGGCGGCCGATCTGGCGGAGGTGATCGAAAGCCATGGCGGCGGTCCCTTCGATGTGCTGGGCCATTCGATGGGCGGCAAGGCCGCGATGACGCTGGCGCTAGACCATCCGCAGCTGTTGCGCCGGCTGGTGGTCGCCGATATCGCGCCGGTGGCCTACGGACACAGCCAGTCGCATCTGATCGCCGCGATGCGGGGGCTTGACCTTCAGGGGCTGCACAGCCGCGCCGAGGCCGACCGCCGGCTTGCCGCGATCGTCGAGGACGAGGCGACGCGGGCATTCCTGCTCCAGTCGCTCGACCTGAAGGTCGACCCGCCGCGCTGGCGGCTCAACCTCGACGTGCTCGAAGCCGAGATGGCCCATATCACCGGCTGGCCCGAGATCATGGGCCGGTTCGACGGGCCGGCCCTGTTTCTCGCCGGTGCGCAAAGCGACTACATCCGCCCCGAGCACCGCCCGCAGATCCGCGCCCTGTTTCCCGCGGCGCGATTCGCGAAGATCCCCGGCGCGGGGCACTGGCTGCACGCCGAACGCCCGCGCGCCTTCGAAGCTGCAGTCGCGGCCTTTCTCGATCACGAGGCGCCGGGCTGAACCGGTCGCGCCGGCTGCACTGAGGACCTCCTGAGCACCGGCGGGGCCGCCCGTGCGGGCCGGGACGCGTCAAGGCGGCCCTGGCCGAAGCCACCGATCGCCGGCGGGCCGCTCAGTTCCTGCGCGGGTGCAGCGCGGCAAGCGCCGCCGCTTACTCAAGCGCCGACGGTGTGAACGGATAGGGCGCATCGACCGGGCAACGCAAGCGCGCCCTGATCTCTCCGCTGTCGCCGCGCAGGCTCCGCGCGTGCGGCCGACAGCCGGTGACCTCGGGGATCAGGCGCATCATGGCGTCGCGCAGGGCGGCGCGGCTGGCCCGTGGCGCATAGCCCAGACGGATCACTTCCACCCGGTTGGCCTTGCGCACGACGACCATCTCGTGCCCGCCACGCCAAAGCCGAATGGATTCCCCGCCCCACATGCCGGGCGCTGGTTGGGCACAGGCCGAGAGCATGAGCGCCGCCAGACCGGCCGCCGAACGCATCATCGCCGCTGTCCCTTCAATCACCGCGTCCCTTCAATCACCGCGTCCCTTCATCTGCCGCCCGCCTATGCCACCGCTTCCCTCGCGGTCCCGTCACGATCCGGACCCGGCAGCCGCGGCGGCGCACCCGCTCGCCCCCCGGGGCCCGGCACCGCGGAACCTCGCGGCGGCGCAGGATCGGCGCACGACCGGCACAGGATCGGTGCATGATCGGCCCAGGCATCGCGCATACCGAACACCGCGCAACAGCCGAACCTGCCCTTCGTTCGAGCGGAGCCGATACGCGCCCGTCCAGCCTGACGAAGCATGATTAACAAACGGTTACGCGAAACGCGCCGGCCGGGTCGCGACAGCGGTGTTGACTTGGACCCGGCCTTGACCTGATATCGGCCCGACCCGCAACCGGTTGGAGACCGACATGATCCGCCTCTTCGTCACCCTCTCGCTTCTGCTTGCGCTTGGTGCCTGCGACACGATCGCCGGCGCGGGCCAGGACATTTCCAAGGCCGGCACCGCGATCAGCCAGAGTGCGCGCCAGACCCAGCAGAAGATGCAGTAGGCCGGAGCCACCGGGCGGCATTGGCAGGCGGGGGGCGGCGCAATGACCGCACGCCCCGGTATGCTAGCTGAAATGATGGCGCTTGTAGTCCGGTTCGTTTAACGTCGCCGGGTTCGCCGTAGACTCAGGCAATAGGAACTCGCTCGGCATGCGCTTCAATAGTCGCAGCGAAGCTAATACCGACACCCGCCGCTCGCTTGTCGCTCAGAGTTGATGCGCAGCGCAAATTCCATCCCAAGCTATAAATCTAAAATGAGCAACTCAGCTTTTCAACCAGCTCGGCTTATGGTCAGACGGGATCTGATATAGACCTACAAGCATATTGCTCATCGCGAACATCGACTTTATGTGTATGAGAATTATTTCATTCCGGAACTGGAATAAATTGGCTCGTCAAGGGCCCCTGGCATCACTTGTCTAATTTTAGCCGCTAGCTGATCTAGAGATTTCCATGCTTCAGCGGCCAAGCTGTCTGATTCATCTGCCAGACGCAAGCGACGGCTATATTCCTTGTCAGAAACAATCGACAGGGGTTTAAAACCAACCATCATCCGCCCCCCGAGCTCCACTGGAGCCGTACTGCCAGCTATATGATCGTATAACCTCCCAAGCCGCTCAGCAAAATTTTCAAGATCAGAATCAAGCTCGTTTCTTTGAAATGAAAAATTGCCGTTTTTCATATTATGAACGAGCGCCCCCATATCTGAAATATATTTCCGATCGACAAAACCGAAGAAGTTATGCTCACTAAGAAGAAACCTAAGATTGAGCTACTCCCCGTCTCTTGGACAGGATCTGGCGTAAATTAAGCTACTCGTTGCACCTGCTGATCGGGTTGATTGATATCATTTCTCTGCCAATAGACCAGCGCCGGTGGCTTGCCGCCGAGGGCTGAGTGAGGGCGCT
>JASBUM010000557.1 GCA_030147905.1 Acidimangrovimonas sp. | reverse complement strand
GAAGGCCAGAAGACGTGGATGAAGATCGCGATAGAGCGCGGCAAACGCGGCCTCGTCCCCCGCGCGCAGCCGCGCCAGCATTGCGGCCTCGGTCCATGGTCCCCGTTCCAGATCGGCCCCGCCTTCCTTTCCGCCTCCGCCCGACATCCTAGCCCTGAGCGGCCCCCATGCCCAGCCGGGATCGGGTGCTGCCATGGCAGGCGCTTGATCGCGGGGGGTGTTGCGGGCTATCCATGACGCGGGGAACAAAACGTCGCACAGGGCTTGCACTTTCGCGAGAGGGAACATATTCCCATTTGCGAATATAAATGGAACGCGCGCCCGAAAGGTTCCCCCATGCGAATACTGGTTGCAGCGCTTTGCCTGTCGGTCCTTGCGACCGCGGGGCAGGCGCAAAGCGTCATCACGCTCAAGCCCACCGAAGTGACCGAGTGGAAGGCCGTCTATGGCCTGATCGAAACCCGCGACCGGATCGCCGCGCGCGCGCGCATCGGCGGTACACTGACGGAACTGACGGTGACCGAGGGGAACACGGTCAAGGCCGGCCAGAAGATCGCCACCGTGGTCGACGACAAGATCGCCTATCAGCTGGGCGCGGTGGAGGCCAAGCTCAAGGCGTTGCAGGCCCAGCTTGCCAATGCCAAGACCGAACTGGGGCGGGGTCAGGCGCTGCTCAGCCGCGGGGTCAGCACCAACCAGCAGCTCGATACGCTTCAGACACGGGTCGACGTGCTGAACAACCAGATCGCGGCGACGCAGGCCGATCGCAAGGTGGTGCAGGAGCGTGCCGCCGAGGGCGCGGTGCTGGCGCCGATCGCGGGCAAGGTGCTGCAGGTGCCGGTGACCAAGGGCGCGGTCATCATGCCGGGCGAGGTGGTCGCGCAGATCGGTGGCGGCGGCTTCTTCTTGCGTCTTTCGGTGCCCGAACGTTTCGCCGACAGCATGCATCAGGGCGACCCGATCCTCATCTCCACCAGCACGGGGACGAAGACGGGGCGGCTGGCGAAGATCTACCCGCTGATCCAGAAGGGGCGGGTGACGGCGGATGTCGAGGTCAAGGGCCTGCCGGAGAATTTCGTCGATGCACGCGTTCCGGTGCGGCTTCCGGTCGGGCGGCGCAAGGCGCTGATGGTTCCGGCCTCGGCGCTGATCACGCGCGCCGGCGTCGACTTCGTCCGCGTGATGCAGGACGGCCGGGCCGAGCTGCGCACCGTCGTGCCGGGGACCCCGCGCAACGTAGACGGCCACGAGATGATCGAGATCCTCACCGGACTGAGTGCCGGCGACAAGGTGGTGGCCGACAATGGCTGAGCGAGAGAAACTGGGCCTTGCGGGCCGGCTGACGAAGACCTTCATCGTCTCGCCGCTGACGCCGCTGTTCATCATCGCCGCGCTTGCGGTCGGGCTGGTCGCGCTGCAATCCCTGCCGCGCGAGGAAGAGCCGCAGATCTCGGTGCCGATGGTCGACATCCATATCAGCGCGCCGGGTCTGCGCGCGGCCGATGCGGTGAAACTGGTGACCGAACCGATGGAGACCATCGTCAAGGGCATCAAGGGGGTCAAGCACGTCTATTCCCAGACCGTCGACAACGGCGCGCTGGTGACCGCGCGCTTCAAGGTCGGCACCTCGGCCGACGCCGCGATCCTGCGGGTCCATGACAAGGTCCGTGCCAATCTGGACCGGATCCCGGTGGGTATCCCCGAGCCGCTGATCGTCGGGCGCGGCATCAACGACGTGGCGATCATCGATCTGACGCTGACCGGCAAGCCTGGGGCCGGTGTCTCCGCAAACGACCTGACGCGTATCGCGCGGGCGCTGCGCACCGACGTGTCCAAGATCGACAACGTCGGGCTGAGCTATATCGTGGGTGCGGCCAACGACGCGATCCGCATCGACCCCGAGCCGGCCAAGCTTGCGCTTTACGGGGTCACGCTTCAGCAGCTCGCGGCCAAGGTCAAGGGCGCCAACGAGGTGCTGAGCGCGGGGATGCTGCGCGAGAACGGCAAGATGGTCGCCCTCGACGCCGGCAAGACGCTGACCGCGCCGTCCGAGGTGGCGAACCTGCTTCTGACCACCCGCGACGGACGGCCGGTCTATGTCCGCGACGTGGCCAAGATCGAATTCGTACCCGACACCGCCGACCGGATCGTGTCCAACGTCGTGCGCGGCAAGGACGGCCGGCCCGAACGCACGCCCGCGGTGACGCTGGCGGTGGCCAAGCGGGCGGGATCAAACGCGGTGGTGGTCGCCGATCAGGTGATCAAGACGGTCGATGCGCTCAAGGGCAAGCTGATCCCCGACAATATCGCGGTCGAAGTGACGCGCGACTACGGCGTCAGCGCCAATGCCAAGGCCAACGAGCTTCTGTTCCATCTCGGTCTGGCGACGCTGTCGATCGTGGGGCTGGTGCTGCTGGCGGTGGGCTGGCGCGAATCCATCGTCGTGGCGATCGTGATCCCGGTGACGATCCTGCTCACGCTCTTTGCCGCATGGATCATGGGCTATACGCTCAACCGGGTGTCGCTATTCGCGCTGATCTTCTCGATCGGGATCCTGGTCGACGACGCGATCGTGGTGATCGAGAATATCGCAAGGCACTGGGCGATGCGGGGTGGCGGCAGCCGGACGCAGCGCGCCATCGCCGCGGTGGCCGAGGTCGGCAACCCGACCATCGTCGCCACGCTGACCGTGGTCGCGGCACTTCTGCCGATGCTGTTCGTCACCGGGATGATGGGCCCGTATATGAGCCCGATCCCCGCCAACGCCTCGGCGGCGATGGTCTTTTCCTTCTTCGTCGCGGTCATCATCACGCCGTGGCTGATGCTCAAGATCGCCGGGCGCGCCCCGATGAAGGCGCACAAGGACGAGGATCTGTACGGTGGCCATCACGGCGGACGGCTGGGCCGTGTCTACGCGGCGGTGGCGCGGCCGGTGCTGAAGACCAAGGGGCGGGCGCTGGCCTTCCTGCTGATCACGGCGGCGCTGTCGTTCGGCTCGCTCGGGCTTCTCTACACCAAGGACGTGACGGTGAAGCTCCTGCCCTTCGACAACAAGACCGAATTGTCGGTGGTGATCGACATGCCCGCCGGCACCTCGGTCGAGGGGACCGACCGGGTGGCACAGCAGATCGTCGACAAGATCATCGACATACCCGGCGTGGTCTCGGCCCAGACCCATGCCGGGACCGCCGCGCCCTTCGATTTCAACGGATTGGTGCGCCACTATTACCTGCGCCAGAACCCCAATCAGGGCGATGTGCAGATCAACCTCACGCCCAAGGACAAGCGGGCGCAGTCCAGCCACCAGATCGCGCTGGCGATCCGCCAGAAGGTGGACAAGATCGCGCTGCCCAAGGGCGCCAGCCTGAAGGTGGTGGAGCCGCCGCCCGGTCCGCCGGTCATCTCGACGCTGATGGCCGAGATCTACGGCCCGACCGCGAAGATCCGCCGCGACGTCGCCCGCCGGGTCGAGGCGATCTTCAAGAAGGTTCCCTATATCGTCGATGTCGACAACAGCTTCGGCACCCGCGCCGAGCGGCTGCGCGCGGTCATCAACCCCGACAAGCTGGATTTCTACGGGGTGCAGGAATCGGACGTGCTGAACACGATCGGCATTCTCAACGGCTCGACCACAGTGGGCTATTCCCACCGCGGGCAGGGGCGCGATCCGATCCCGATCCAGATCGCGCGGGACAAGTCGGAACGGGTGATGAACCAGGACTTCCTGTCGACGCCGATCCCGGCCAACCTGTTGCCGGGCGACCGCGGCGTGGTGGAGTTGGGCGATGTCATCTCGATCAAGCGCGAGAAGGCGAGCTACCCGATCTTCCGCCACAACAGCCGTTTCGCCGAGATGGTCACGGGCGAGCTGGCCGGCGCCTATGAGGCCCCCCTCTACGGGATGCTGGCGGTCGACAAGGCGATCTCGGAGATGAGCTGGCCCAAGGGCGAGAAGCCGGTGGTCAAGTTCCACGGCCAGCCGCGCAGCTCCGACCACGTCAC
>JASBUM010000511.1 GCA_030147905.1 Acidimangrovimonas sp. | reverse complement strand
TAGATCATGCGCCCATCTGTCCCTTGGCCGGCATCCCCTCCGGCTTCGCTCCCCGGCTCTAGGCCGGACGACGGCCCTTCGCAAGCGCCCGCTTCACGCCCGCCGGACCGGCACACGGCTTCCCGCCGGAACGCGCCCATCGCCGTGAACGACAAGTTCCGTCGCCGCCAGATGTTCAGCAAGCCACAGCGCAAGGCCCAGCGGCTCGACGCTGCCGGGGCCGTCGACGGCGTCGAGCACCAGCTTCGACGGCGCCCATACCACCGTCTGGCCGTGCTTCATCGCCCAGTCGATCTCGGTCCGGCTCGACACGACGACGCAACGCGGGTCGCGGCCGGCCAGCACCCAGGCATTCTGCTCCATCGCCAGCAGGTCGATCCGTCGTTGGGCGGCCCCCGCCCGCGCCGACGGTCGGGGGCCTTCCGGCAGTCCCACCGTCAGGACCAGCGGCACCGCGGCGGCCTCGAGCGCGTCGAGCCGGGCCGACAGGTCCGCCGCGCCGACGGTCGCGGCATCGAGAAACACCACCCTTGGGTGCAGCGCCGCCTCTGTGCCGTCCTCGGCGACGACCTGCAGGGGCGCCGGACGGCGGGAACGGACGATCTCGACCCCAAGCGCCCCGGGCCCCCGGTCGAGCTTCTCGATGCGGACGAAACAGCGCATGGCGCGCGGCTCTGCAAGGATGCGCTCGGCGATCCGCTCGGCCAGCGTCTCAAGCAGGTTAAGCCGCTCGGCCCCGAGTTCGGTGGCGATCGCCTCGGTCAACGTGTCGTAGGACAGGATCCGGTCCACGTCGTCGTCGATCGGCTGGCTGGGCGGGGCAAGTTCCACCACGATGTCGAAGCGAACGCGCTGCGTGGTGCCGCGTTCGGACTGGAAGGCGCCGATCTCGACCGCGACGACATGGTCGCGCAGCGAGATGCGATCACGCGGGTCGGCGCTGGCGGTGGCCTCGGCCCGGGCCTCGGGATGGGCAAAGGCAAGCCGTATGTCGTTGGTCATGCGGGCTCCGTCGTTTCGTCCGGCTAACCCGGATTCGCGACGCAATCTAGTGCGCGATACGTGCGCCGCCATGTCCGGCAGCGCCCCCTTTGGATATTCTGCCGACCCGCGCGATCAATTCGCGGCGACCTGCACCGGTTCGCGGTAGAAGACATGGGCGCCGATGGCCGCGGTTTCCTCGAAGCTGCGCGACCATGCGGGATTGACGTTCACCGTATGGAAATGGGTGGCGCCATCGGTCAAATCGCGCGGCGCGCCATCGAGGATCAGCCGCGCGATCTTGCCGGCCTTCTCGTAGGCGGTCTTGTCGGCGACGGTTTCGGGAAGGCCATCGCAGGCAAAGCTGAACTGGCAGGCATTGAGACGGTTGGCACCCTGGTAGACGACGCCGCAGACCGAATTGGGAAATTCCGGCGAATCCACGCGGTTGGCGATGACCTCGCCCACCGCGAATTCGCCCTTCACCGATTCGCCGCGCGCTTCGAAATAGATCGCCTGCGCCATGCAGGTCCACTGCTTGCCGCCGGCCGGGACCGGCAACCGGTCGAGCCAGGCATCGTCGTAGGTGATCTTGCCATATTTGCCGAACGCACCGGGCATGCGCGGCGCCCTGCCCTTCGACGTCGACGAGATCCGCTCGATCTGGGCGGGGCTCACCGCGCTGAAGGAGGATCGTTCCTGTCCCAGCAGGCGCGAAAGACGCGCATCGACGGACGATCCCCTTTCCTTGCCCTTCGCCATGGTCGTATCGGCCAAAGCCGTACCGCCCAGGGCGACGGCCACCACAAGGCCGAGCGCCCAGTCAAGTCGCACGCGCATAGTCCCAAGTCCCGGTATTGTTTCTCGACGCGACCCGGCTGGCCGTGGCTGCGCCGCGAAGGCGGATAGCGGAATTTCACCGACCGGTCCATACATGTGGCGAAATAGCCACAATTTTCGGCCATTATCCGCAAATCGCGCAAATTCACGAATCATTTACGGACA
>JASBUM010000508.1 GCA_030147905.1 Acidimangrovimonas sp. | reverse complement strand
GCGTGTGCGCTGGGGCTGGAACAGCGCGCGAAGCTGGTCGAAAGCGACTGGTTCGCGGCGGTCGCGGAGCGTTTCGATCTGGTGGTCTCCAACCCGCCCTATATCGCCGCAGCCGAGATCGAGGGCCTGGCGCCCGAGGTGCGCCTGTGGGAGCCGCATGTCGCGCTCAGCCCCGGCGGCGACGGGCTGGGCGCCTACCGGCGGATCGCGGCGGACGTTTCGCGCCACCTGCGCCCCGGCGGGCGCCTTCTGGTGGAGATCGGCGCGGGGCAGGGGCCGGCGGTGACCGCGATCTTCGTCGCCGCCGGACTGGTCGGGATCGCCACACGCGACGATCTCGACGGTCGCGCCCGGGTGGTGACGGCGCGCGCCCCCTGAACCGGGCGGCCCCGGCCGCGCCGTTTCTTGTTGCCGGCGCGGAATTTCCTGAAAAGCGTCGCCCTTTCGCAGCAATTCGCTGCTCTGCGCGGATTTGGCGCAGATTCTTCTTGTCAATGCGGCTGCGACATGTTTAGTCGGGGCAGGTTCAGGGCGGGCGCTCATCTCTGCCCCCGGAGCCTGCAAGCCCAAAACCGGCACGAACCCTGTCATGGCAAGCGGCGCCGCTAGGCGCGAAGGTTCGGGCGAAGCCCCCATACGGCTGGAAACTTAGAAGATATGAGATCATCCAAATCACGATCGCGTTCGAAATCGAACCGCCCTCGTTCGATGGGAAATATTGTCAACCGCGTGTTCGATTCATCGGGCCCCGAGGGCAAGGTGCGCGGGACGCCACAGCAGATCATCGAGAAATATCTGGTGCTGGCGCGCGACGCGCAGCTTTCGAACGATCGCGTGGCGCATGAGAATTTCCTCCAGCACGCGGAGCATTACATCCGGATGCTGGGCGAGGCCCAGCGGGAGATGAACCAGTCGCAGGGCGATAATGGCCGCAACAACGGCCATGGCGGACAAGGCGCGAATGGCGGAGAGGAAAACGGCAACCACGTCCCGGCCGGCCAGAACCAGTACGCGCAGCAAAGCCAGAACGCCCAGCAGAACCAGAATACCTCGCAATCGGGCGGGCAGGGGCAGGGCAGCCAGCAAAACCAGCCACAGCAAGGCCAGCCGCAGCAAAACCAGCCACAGCAGAGCCAGCGCGCGGCAGCCGCCGCCGGCCAGCGTGACCGCGAACAGGCCGCCCGTGGCGACGCGGTGATCGACCTCGGCGATGACGACCGCGGCGGTCTGGTCGAGACGCCGGAACAATCGCGTCCACGCCGCGGCGGCAGGGCGCGCGCAGGTGCGACGGCCGATCCCGCGGCCCCGGCTCCGACCGGCGCCCCGGCTCCGGCCGGCGATGCGGCGGAGGCTTCGGCCAATGCCGAAGCCGAGGGTGACGGCGCCGGCCAGCCCAAGCCGCGCCGTGCGCGAAGCCCGCGTCGTCCGCGTGCGAAATCGGACGACCCGCCCAAGGGCAGCGGCGAGGCTTCGGCGGCCGAATAGGCGAGAGGGCGGGCGGTTTCCGCCCGCGCCCGGTGCCCCACCCGTAGCCGCTTCCGAAAGGGGGCAGGCCCGCATGTTGCCGGGCCCCCGGGCGAAATCGGCTGTTGCGCCGATCCGGCTTCACGATCGGCGCTCGCAAGCCCCCCCTCATTCTTTCGGGTGCAAAATACCGCGGGGGTGCGGGGACAGCGCCCCCGCGGTATCCGCGCCCGCCTCCGCCCCGCCTCCGCCCCGCCTCCGCATCGTCACCATCGCAGCCGAACCGAACGCGATGTCCGACCCCAGCGACAGCCACCGCTCCGCGGACCGCGCGGCCTTGCATCTCCGGGTCCGGGAGGGTCCGGGAAGGCGCGCCTGCGCGTCCCCCCGCCAGCTGCCGCCGCGAGAGCTGCCGCCGCGAGGTTCCAATCCCCTGTCGGGCCGCCCTCAGGCGCCGGCGGGCCGCTCTGCGGCAAGGATCCGCGCCAGCGCGCAGAACCCTTCCAGCGAAACCGTCTCCGCCCGCGCGGTGGGCTCGATCCCGGCCCCGCGCAGATGGGTCTCGATATCGGGGCCAAGGCCGCGCAGGCTGCTGCGCAACATCTTGCGTCGCTGACCGAAGGCGGCCGCGGTGATACGGCCCAGCAACGCGCCGTCGGCCGGATAGAGCGGCGCCGCGCGGCGGGTGATCCGGACAACGGCGGAACGCACCTTGGGCGGCGGGGTAAAGGCCTCGGGCGGCAGCGTCATCACCAGGCGCGCCTCGGCCCGCCATTGGACCAGCAGCGACAGCCGTCCATAGGCCGCGGTGCCCGGCGCGGCGACGATACGTTCCGCGACCTCGCGCTGGAACATCAGCGTCAGACCATCCCAGAAGGGCGGCCAGGCGGCCGGCGTCATCCAGCGCACCAGAAGCTCGGTGCCGACGTTGTAGGGCAGGTTGGCCACCACCTGCACAGGGGAATTCAGATGTCGGGCCGGATCGAAGGCCAGCGCATCCCCGGCAACGATCTCGAGCCTTCCGGGATAGGCGGCGGCAATCTCCTCCAGCGCCGGAAGACAGCGGGGATCCTTTTCCACCGCCACCACGCGGCGCGCGCCCTCGGCCAGCAGCGCCCGTGTGAGCCCGCCCGGGCCGGGGCCGATCTCCAGGACGTCGGAACACGCCAGATCGCCCGCCTGCCGCGCGATCTTGGCGGTCAGGTTGAGGTCGAGCAGAAAATTCTGACCCAAGGCCTTGCGCGCGCCCAGCCCATGACGGGCGATCACCTCGCGCAGGGGGGGCAATCCGTCGATCGCGGCCATGAATGATCGCTCCTTCACATCTTCCTGCTTCGCACCGCGTACCGGCCCGCGCCGAAATCACCCGGTCGACATGCCCCGGCGGGCCATGCCACCTCGTGCCGACAGATCCCGCGGGGTCGCGGCCGTCCGCCCCTCGCGGAACCCACCCTTCGCCGAACCCACCCTTCGCCGGCCCCGTCCTGCACCGGACCCGCCCGGACCCATGGTCTCGCGCCGGCGCCAACCCTCGCCCCGCCACCGTGACGACACCTCCGCGGGTGGTCGGCCGGTTCCGCCGGGCGCCGGGGCGGTCTTCGTCATTTGCTTCTGTCGCCCGCACCCGTCATCCCGCATCCACCGGCCTGAACCCTTCACCATGCGCGCGTCACCGTGCACCCGTCACCGCGCGCCCGTCATCCTGCGCCCGTCATCCTGCATCCGTCAGCCTGCACCGTCAGCCCGAGTGCCCCGCGGGCCGCTGCTTCGCACCGCGCCGGGCCGCCATCCGCGCCGCCATCCCGAGCGCGGCGATCAGGCTGGCGGGATCGGCGCGGCCCCGGCCGGCGATGTCGAACGCGGTGCCATGATCGGGCGAGGTCCGTACGAAGGGAAGCCCGAGCGTCACGTTCACGCCGCCTGCGAAATCCAGCGTCTTGAGCGGGATCAGCGCCTGATCGTGGTACATGCAGACGGCCACGTCATAGCTTGCGCGCGCGGCCGGATGAAACATCGTATCCGCCGGCAGCGGGCCGGCCAGATCCATCCCCTCGGCGCGCAGCCGCTCCAGCACGGGGACGATCACGGCTGCGTCCTCGGACCCCATCGTGCCGCCCTCGCCGGCGTGCGGGTTGAGCCCCGAAACCGCAAGCCGCGGCCGCGTCACGCCGAAATCATCGGCCATCGCGGCACTGGTGATGCGCAGCGTCTGCTCCAGCAGCAGCGGGGTCAGCGCCTGCGGCACGGCGGCAAGCGGAATGTGGATGGTGACGGGCACCACCCGCAGCGCCGGCGCGGCCAGCATCATCACCACCCGGTCCACCCCGGCGAGATGGGCGAGATATTCGGTGTGGCCGGGAAAGGCGAAGTTCGCGCCTGACTTCAGCGCGGCCTTGCTGATCGGCGCGGTGCACAGGGCCGAGGCCTCGCCACGCCGCACCATCGCCACCGCCCCGGCGATGGCGGCCACCACGGCTGCGGCATTCTCGGGCGCGGGCAGGCCGGGGGTGGCGGGGGCCGGAAATTCGATGGCATGGACCGGCAGCGCGTGCCCCGCGACCCGGGCCGCCTCTGCCGGCGCGTCGATCAGACGAAAGGGGGTGCCGGGCGGCAGATGGCGCGGATCGCCGAGCCAGACGAAGGGCAGTTCGTCGCGCAGCAAACGCCACGCGGCCGCGGCGATCTCGGGGCCGATGCCGGCAGGTTCGCCGCAGCTCAGCGCGATCGGCAGCGGGTCGGGCATGGCAGAGGGTCCGGCCGCGTTACGGATAGCGCTGGATGATCGCCTGCGCGCGCAGCCGCGCCAGCGCCAGATCCGCCATCGCATTGACCTTGGAGTTGAACAATTCGCCCCGCAGCGCATCGAGCGGCTTGGGCGGGTTGTCCTCGATCCGGCGGCTGCACAGCATGACGAAGCGGCTGGTGCCGCCGGCGCCCGGCAGCAGCGCATATTCGCCCGGATCGATCCGGGCCAGCCCCAGGACGACATCGGCCGGCACCTTGGGCAGCCGCGCGTCGACCCGCCGGACCGCATCGCGCGGAAGCTTGCGCACCAGCGGATAGACATCGTCGCAGGCGGTGGCGCGGGCACCGATCCTTGCCGCTTCGGCACTGGCCTGCGCGGGCGTGCCGGGCAGGGTCACCGACAGGTAATCCACCTTGATCTGGTCCGGCGCCGGCCCCTTGGCGTCGCGAAGGCCGCGCATCTCGAACAGGACGAGGGCATTGGGAATGGCGATCGGCGGGCTGACCTCGCCCGGCGACAGCGCGAGGACCGCGTTGACCACCGACGGCGGCAGGTTCGAGGCCGGCATCCAGTCGAGCTTGCCGCCGCGGCTCGCCGATTGCGAGACCGAATATTTGCGCGCCGCCGCCGAGAAGGCCGCATCGCCATGCAGCGTGCGCGACAATTGTTCCGCCAGCGGCTTGGTCTGGGCCACATATTGCGGCGTCGCGGGAAGGATCAGTTCCGAGATCAGGACCTCGGGCAGTCCATGCGCCAGGCTCAGCGCCTGGGCATCGCGCACCTCCGCCTTGTCGATGGTGACCTGCGGCGCGATCGTGGCGCCGACCACGTCGCGCCAGGCAAGGCCCGCGCGGATGAAGTCGCGGAAGGTCTGCGGCGCCACCCCGTCGCGCGTCAGCGTCTGCTGAAGCTGGGCCAGCGACAGCTTGGTCCGCTTGGCGAATTCCTCTTCGGCGGCCTTCAGATTGGCATCGGAGACGGTGATACCCAGCTTGGCCGCGCGGTCCAGCCGCAGCCGGTCGTCGATCAGCGCCTTGAGCGCCTGTTCGCGGTGGTCGCCCGGCCCCGAGAGCACGGTCATCAGTTTCTCGCGCTGGCTCAGCTCGTAGCGGGTGATCGCGGTTTCATTGACCCGGGCGACCGGCGCGAAGGGATTGCCGGCAGCCGTCTGCGCGCCCGCGGCCATGGGCGCAAGCGGTGCGGCAAGGGTCAGAAGGCTTACGATCAGGATCGACGTCAGGCGCATGCTCGGGTCCCCAGGCTTCCAGTTTCTGTGGGCTTCGCGGAAGCGGTTCGGATCGGGCGGCCGCGGCGGCGCGCGCGGCCCGGTGCAGGCTAACGCCGGCAGCTTCCCGGATCCGGTCCGTTGCCCGATCCGCCGCCAAAGCCGATCAGGCCGACCGAAAAGCCGAAGGTCGTAGTCGCCGCCACACTAGTGGAGGATGCGTAGCTGCGCGAGAGGGAAAGATCAACGCTGACGCATTCGTTGTGCCATGCGAGCTTGAGCGCGGTGCTTTCGGAGCGTTTCGCGACGAAGTCGTAGCGCCAGCCGAGCTGTCCGCGCCAGTTGCCGGGCAGGTCATAGCCCGCGTCCACCACCCATTCCCGCGTCGGCAGCGTGGTCAGCGGCAGATAGGCGTTGGGATCGGCGACCATCCAGATGAAGCTGCTGCCCAGTTCCGCCTTCTTGCCCTTGTATTGAAGGCGCAGCTCGTCCTTGGCCAGACCCTTTCCGTTGCCGAAGACCGCACGGTTGATCAGGTCGAGACTGCGCCAGCGGGCCTGCACCGCGACCAGCCAGTCCGAACGCGTCCCGCCAAGGCCCGAGGCGCGGTCGAACTGCTGGTTGGGATCGGTGCGGAAGATCCGCCCCGCGACGACGCCCAGCGTCCAGCCCGCGGGGTCATAGCGCGTCCAGGACAGGCCGACATTGGCCCGCGCTCCGCGCTCCACCCCGTCGTTGCCCGAGAACCGGCGCAGCGACCACAGGTTGCCCTCGTCGAACTCGGTCAGCAGCGAATCCTCGTTGGGCACCCGCGCGACATGGCGCGGACTCCAGGCCAGCTGAACGATCGGCTCCAGCACCTGGGTCGCGCCCGCACGCTCGCGGCGGACAAGCGGCCAGCGCAGTTCGACCCCGAGGGTCGGAACCGTGCGTACCACCGTCGAGGGGTAATTCGGATCCTGCCCCACGGCGTAGATGTCGCTGCGCAGCGATCCCATTGCGCCGATCACCAGCCCCGGCCCCGCGATCCAGCTGCGCCGCCAGTCGAGCCCGACGCCGAGCCGGGCCACGTCGCGCCCGGCCACCGGCTGGTTCGAGGGCCTGATCTGGCCGTGCCCGTCGAAGCGCAGGCTGGCCTGCCCACCCAGAACCGGCGGCGTAAATCGCCGGATCTCGGTGAAATCGGCGACATCGGTGGGCAATGTCGCGTTCGATTCGCCGGCGCGGATCGAGTGGAAGTTCAGCACCTGCCCCTCGATGTAGCGGTCGCGTCGCGTCTGGCTCAGCGTCAGGCCGCTTTTCAGCCGGTCGACCTGGGGCAGGCCATAGTTCAGGAAGTAGTCCGGATCGCTGACCTTCTGCAGTTGCAGGTGCAGCTTGTAGTCGCGCGGCAAGGTGAAGTCGCCGGTGGCGAAGAGATAGCCGCGGGTCTTGCCCGGCCGGATCGCATCGCGCGAGACCTGCCCCTCCACCCGCAGCCGCCCGGTATTGAACGCCTGCCGGTAGCGCAGCCCGAGACTGGCGGCGTTGCGGGTTGCGATGAAGGGGGTAAAGGTCAGGTCGCGGCTGGGGCCGAGGGTGACGAAATAGGGGATCTTGATGCCGGTCCCGAAGGTGCTCGACCCCGAGAATTTCGGCACCAGAAAGCCGGTCGCGCGCTTCACGCTGGGGTCGGGCAGGGCAAGGCGCGGCAGGTAGAAGACCGGGATGCCCGCCACCCGCAGCTGCGCGTCCTCGAAATAGATCCGGCGCCTGACCTGGTCGTGCACCACGCGGCGGGCGCGAATCTCCCACAGGGGCGTGGGGTTGGCGGTGCTGACGGTGCAGGACGACGCCACGGTGTTCTTGAGCTGGGTGTAGCGCCCGCCCACGCGGTCGATCTGCGCGGCGGCGAGCTGGACCCGGTCGTCGAGCACCATCCGCGCGCTTTGCATGATCCCGTCACGGAGATCGGCCGAAAGCTGCGCCGAATCGGCGAGGATCGTGATCCGGCCCGCCTCGTCGACAAGCGTGATCGGCCCCGCCACCTTCAGCCGTCCCGCGGTGCGATCGTATTCCACCCTTGTCGCCGCCAGCCGGTAGCCCGCGTATTCGACCGTCACATGTCCGCTGGCGACCAGCCGGTTGCGCCCGGAGATGGTCAGCCGGTCGGCGCCCAGCTGTGCGGGTCCGCGCGCCTGCACCCCCGCACCGGTGCCGTCCGCAGCCCCTGCGGCCAAGGCGCCGGGTGGCGGCGTCAGCCGCCCCGTGAGGCCGGCGGGCACCGGACACATTCCGTCGGCACGCGCCGGCGCCACCCAGACCGGGCCAAGCGCAATGCCGATCCCCAGGGCCGCGGCCAGGGGCGGTGTCAGGCTTGCGCGGCATCGCGGTCGCGGGCTCATCC
>JASBUM010000490.1 GCA_030147905.1 Acidimangrovimonas sp. | reverse complement strand
CCGAATTCGGCCAGACGCAGGGGCAGGTCGCGATAGCTTTTCAGCCCCTGGTTATAGACCTGGACATGGCAGGGGCAATTCATCGGCTTCAGCGCATTGATCCGCTTTTCCCGCGCGCCTTCCTCGTCCACTTCGACGATGAACATGTTCTCGCGATAGGCTTCCCAGTGGCCCGAACGTTCCCACAGCACCCGATCGACGACCTGGGGGGTGCGGATCTCGCGGTAGCCGGCCTTGGTCAGGCGCCGGCGCATGTAATCTTCGAGGCTGCGGTAGATCGACCAGCCGTCGGGGTGCCAGAACACCATCCCCGGCGCTTCTTCCTGCAGATGGAACAGATCCATCTCGCGGCCCAGGCGGCGGTGGTCGCGCTTTGCCGCCTCTTCCAGCATGGTCAGATGGGCCTTGAGATCCTCACGGTTGCGGAAGGCCACGCCCTGGATGCGCTGCAATTGCGGGCGGCTGACATCGCCGAACCAATAGGCGCCCGACACGCCCATCAGCTTGAATGCATCGGCGGGCAATTGGCCGGTATGCTGCAAATGGGGCCCGCGGCACAGATCCTGCCAATCGCCGTGCCAATACATGCGAATGGGCGCGTCCTCGGGGATGCGGTCGATCAGCTCGACCTTGAACGGCTCGTTACGCTCGCGGTAATAGGCAATGGCCCGGTCGCGGTCCCAGATCTCGGTGCGTACCGGATCGCGCTTGTTGACGATCTCGCGCATCTTCTTCTCGATCGCGCCCAGATCCTCGGGGGTGAAGGGTTCGGACCGGTCGAAATCGTAGAACCAGCCCTTTTCGGTCACCGGCCCGATGGTGACCTTGACCTCGGGCCACAGCTCTTGCACGGCGCGGGCCATGACATGGGCGAAATCGTGGCGGATCAGTTCGAGCGCCCGGGCCTCGTCCTCCATCGTGTGGATGGCGATCGCGCCGTCGCGTTCGATCGGCCATTGCAGATCCCAATGCGCGCCGTCGAGGCTGGCCGATATCGCCTTCTTCGCCAGCGACTTGGAAATCCCCTGCGCGACTTCGGCGGCGGTGATGCCGGCGGGAAAACCGCGCTGACTGCCATCGGGAAAGGTGAGGGAAATCTCGGCCATGCGGCTCTCCTCGTCGGTTTGGCGGCTACGAAGCGCCCGGTTGCGGGTAGGGTCGCCGGTTGTTTGCGACGCGGCCGGCGGGTTGTCAAGCGTGGCCGCCGGGCGCAGCTGCGGAGGTATCGGGCGACGCGCCGTTGCATGGGCGCGCGCGCGGCGTTAAGCCGGAGCGGAGAAGAGCGGAGGCGTCATGACCGAACCATCCTATCTTGACGCGCCGACCGGACGGCGCATCGCCTATCACCTCACCCCGGGCCGGGGGCCGGGGGTGGTCTTCATGGGTGGCTTCCGGTCGGACATGGAGGGCACCAAGGCGCTGCATCTCGAGGCCTGGGCACGGGCCGCGGGGCGTGCCTACCTGCGGTTCGACTATTCGGGGCACGGGCAGTCGTCGGGGGATTTTCTCGACGGCGCGATCGGCGACTGGGCCGAGGATGCCACGGCCGCGATCGCTGCGTTGTGCAAGGGGCCGCAGATTCTGGTCGGGTCGTCGATGGGCGGCTGGATCGCGCTGCTGATCGCGCGGGCGATGCCGGAACGGGTGGCCGGGCTGGTCGGGATCGCCGCCGCGCCGGATTTCACCGAAGATGCGATGTGGACCCGGTTCACGGTCGAACAGCAGGCGCAATTGCGCGCGCAGGGCCATCTGGCGCTGCCTTCGGATTATTCGGAGGAACCCTATGTCGTCACCGAGCGCCTGATCGAGGACGGCCGGCGGCATCTGGTGCTGCGCGACCGGCTGGATCTGCCGTTTCCGGTGCGTCTGCTGCAGGGGATGGCCGATAGCGACGTGCCGGTCGCGGTGGCGCTGAGCCTGGCCGAACATGCGCGCGCCGAGGATCTGCGGCTGGTTCTGGTGAAAGGGGCCGATCATCGGTTCTCGAGCCCGGAATGTCTGCGGCTGATCGTGGATTCGATCGAGGGGATTGTGCCCTCGCACTGATATTTTTGCGATATTTCTTCGGATTTGCCTGATCGTGGCCGGCATGAAAAATGCCGTAACAGCAGTTGTATAGCGGCCGTCTTTGATGAGGCTGGCGTATTTTGTTTTCACTTTTGCAACAATTTTGACGATACGGGCCGATTGCGGCCCCGGCCGCTGACGGCGAATTCGTCTTGCCTTCCGCGCCGGGTTTGCGAGAGTCGACGCGTGGCAAGATGGGGCGGGCATGTCGGAATGCGTGGTCTTCCTTCCGGGGATCCTTTGCGATGCGCGGGCGTTCTGGCACCAGATCGTGGCCTTCTCGGGACAAGGCCCGGTGCAGGTGGCGGTCGCGCTTGAAGGCGAGGGCATCGCGGCCATGGCCGAGGCCCATCTCGCGCAACTGCCGGCGCGTTTCGCGCTGGTGGGGGCGGGACTTGGCGGCAATCTGGCGCTCGAGATCCTCGACCGTGCGCCGGAACGGGTGACACGGATCGCCCTGCTGGGTGTGTCGGTCCTGGCCGAGACGCCGCAGGATGCCGCACAGCGTGAACTGCGTCTGGTCGCGGCCCAGGCCGGGCGGCTGGGCGATGCGGTCGCGCGTGAACTGCCCTCCGACGCGCTGGCACCGGGGGTGGTGCGCACAGAGATCGTGGCGCTCTTGCACGACATGGCGCGGACGCTGGGTGAAAAGACCTATGTGGCGCAGTCGCGCGCCCTTCAGCGCCGGTCCGACCAGCAGAAGATCCTGCGTCGCGCGATGGTGCCCGCGCTTGTCCTGTGCGGTGAACATGACCCGATCACGCTCCCGCGGCGGCATGAGGTGATGGCGCAGATGCTGCCCTATGGCCGGCTTGAGGTGATCGCGGAGGCGGGGCATCTTCCGGCGCTGGAGCAGCCCGCGCGGACGACGGCGGCGCTGCGGCGCTGGCTGGCGGAGCCACAGCCGCGGCGGATGCCGGGACTGGCGCCGCGCGGCTGATCAGGGGCGGCCGGCGACCGGGGTCGGCGGGTGTGCGCATGGGGGGCGGGTAGCGGCCATGGGTATCGGGCCGTGAACGCCGGAGCGCAGCCGCGCCCCCGTCTTGTCGGCGTCAGGTCGGGGCCGGTCCCGTGTCCGCCCTGTCGGCGCGAACCGTCGTGCCCGCCTTGCGCGGACGGGGGACGGAGCTGTTGGCGTCGATGAAATCCAGCACCAGCGGCCGGATGTTCTGCCGCCATGCCTTGCCCGCGAAGATCCCGTAATGCCCGGCATCG
>JASBUM010000461.1 GCA_030147905.1 Acidimangrovimonas sp. | reverse complement strand
GTCGAGCAGGATCACGACGACCTCGGCAAAGCGGACCGCGCGGAGCCCGTCGCCCACCGAAAGCTTCTCGACCTTGTCGACAACCTTCGCGCGCTTGCGCATGCCTGCCGTATCGAAGATGCGCATCGGCACCCCGTCCCAGAGCGTCGAGACCGAGATCGCGTCGCGGGTGATGCCCGCCTCTGGCCCGGTCAACAGACGATCCTCGCCGATGATCCGGTTGACCAGCGTCGACTTGCCCGCGTTCGGCCGCCCGATGACCGCGATCTGCAAAGGGTGATCCGCGTCATAGAGCGGAGCCGCGGCCGGGGCGCCGGCCGCGTCATCCCCGAAGGCCTCTTCCCCGAACGCCTCGTCGTCGTCAGCCGGCAGATCGACATCGACCGCCGGCGCGGCCTCGGCATCCTCGGTCGCGGCACGGGCGGCATATTCGCGCGCGATCGGCGCCAGCGCGCGATAGAGGTCGTCCATCCCCTCCCCATGCTCGGCCGACAGGCGAAGCGGCTCGCCCAAGCCCAGTGCGAAGGCTTCCATCGCACCTGCCTCGCCGGCGCGTCCCTCGGCCTTGTTGACCCCCAGGATCACCCGCGCCCCGCGCCGGCGCAGGATGTCGGCGAAACCCTCGTCGGCGGCCGTCACGCCCGCGCGCGCATCCACCAGGAACAGGCAGACATCGGCCATGTCCACCGCGCGTTCGGTCAGCCGCCGCATCCGGCCCTGCAGCGAATCGTCCGTCGCCTCCTCGAGCCCGGCGGTGTCGATGACCGTAAAGCGCAGATCCACCAGCCGCGCCGCGCCCTCGCGCAGGTCGCGCGTGACACCGGGCCGGTCGTCGACCAGCGCCAGACGCCGCCCCACCAGGCGGTTGAACAGCGTCGATTTGCCGACATTCGGCCGCCCGACGATCGCCAGGGTAAAGCTCATCTGCGTCTCCAACGGTCGCTTGAATGCGCCCTCTTACACCTGCGCGCGCTCAACGGAAAGCGCGCAGACGCCCGTCGGAGGTCACCACATACAGCGTACGTCCCGCGACCACCGGTGCGGTGGCGGCGTCCGCGCCCAGCGAGACGATGCCCAGCGCCTTGCCCGAGACCGGGTCGAAGCTGCGCAGCGTGCCGTCGCTCGAGGCCACGATCAGCCGGCCGCCGGCGATGATCGGTCCGTATTGCACGAAGATGTCGCGCCGGTTTCGCGGGTTGCGCACGGGCTTGTAATAGGGCAGCGGCACCGACCAGACCGGCGTGCCGGTCGCGGCATCGAGCCGCACCAGCCGGTTGTGGTCGGACACGAAGAAGACCGCATTCCCGGCCACCCAGAGGTTGCCCAGCGCACCCTCGCGCACGCTCCAGACCTTGTTGCCGGTGTTGAGATCAAGCGACATCACCTGCCCGGTCGAATTGCCGACGAAGACGCGCTGTCCCAGGATCACCGGATCGGCCGAGAAATCGGTCAGCGCGGCATAGCCCTCGCCGGGGCGGGCGCCCACCACCGGCGTGGTCCAGATCTGCGTGCCGCCAGGCTTGAGCACCCCGATCAGCATCCCCGAGGCAAAGGGCAGCACCGCGAAACGTCCGCTCAAGGCCGGTGCGGCACCGCCGGTCAGCCCGCCCTCGCCCGACGTGCTGGCAAGCTGCCAACGCACCTTGCCGTCGGCCGCATTGACCGCCCAGGCGGTGGAATTCGCGGCCATGACATAGACCGTGCCGCCTTCGACCGCCGGCGCGCCCGCAGCCGGCGCCGGAAGGCGCTGACGCCACAGGATGTGGCCGCTGGCGGGGTCGAGCGCCACCAGTTCGCCGAAATCGGAGGTGACGAAAAGCTTCCCGTCGCCATAGGCCAGCCCGCCGCCCGAGGCGTCCTTGGCCTGTTCGCCCGGCGGCGTCACGTCCTGGCGCCACAGCACCCGGCCGTCCGTCCCGGTCGCGGTGACCCCGGCGCGGCTGTCAAGCGTGTAGACGCGCCCGCCCGCCACCACCGGCGTGGCGGTGATCGTGTGGCGCTTGTCGTTGCCGCGACCGATCGGCGCGCTCCACAGCGGATTCAGTGCGGCGCCCAATGCGGGCTGGCGCATATGGTGGCGGGGCCCGCCATTGCCCTGGCTCCAGTCCGCATTCACCACCGGCGGGCTCAGCACGACCGATGCCGCGCGGTTCGGCGGCCGGGTCTCCGTGAGGTCGCCCTGCCCCTTCGCGGCCTCGGCCCGAACGGTATCGAGGGGCGTGCGCAGGTCGAAACGCGGCCCCTTGAGGATCAGCGGCTTGGGTGCGCAGCCGGCGAGCACGCCCAGCAGCCCCATGCCCAGCACGATTGCGATGCTCCGGCTTCCGATCACCACCGCGGCCCTTCCTTTCGTCTCCGGCCGGCGGCAGCGCGGGCGTCACCCGATCCCTGCCCCGGTCCACCCCGCATCCGGCCTGTCCGTGCCGGGATCACGCCCGCCTCGGAGCCATCCCGCATCGGACCCGGCCGGCCCTCATCCTTCGCCCCGGCCCGCTCGGGCTCAGCCCGTGGTGGACGTACCGCCCAGGGCCACAACCATCTCTGCCGCCCGCTGGCGCAGCGCACCGGTCAGCTGCGGATCTTTCAGAAGCGCCTGATACTGCTTCAGCGCCGCCTTGTCGTCACCCTTGGCCACATCCATCAACGCGATCTGTTCAAGCGCCAGCGGCCGATAGGGCTTGCCGGGCTGCGCCAGCGTCTCGAAGGCGGCGCGGCGCTGATCG
>JASBUM010000456.1 GCA_030147905.1 Acidimangrovimonas sp. | reverse complement strand
GGGCATGAAGATCATCGACCCGCCGCCAAGCAGGGAGACGTTGCAGGCGACGAAAAGTCCGTGCGTGTGGAAGATCGGCAATGCGTGCAGCAAGACGTCGTCGGCACCGAAACGCCAAGCCTGGACCAGAACCTCGGCATTCGACAGCAGGTTGCCATGGCTCAGCATCGCGCCCTTCGACCGCCCCGTGGTCCCGGAAGTATAGAGGAAGGCCGCCAGATCGTCCTCTTCGCGTGCCCGGGATGCGAAGGTCCCGGGCTGGTCGCGCGCGGCATCGGCGAAGGATCCGCTGCCATCGGCATCGAGCACCATCATCCGGGCGCCCGCCGCCTTTGCAACCGGGGCCAGCGCGGGTGCTGCCGCCGATGCGCAGAGAAAGACGCGCGGTTCGGCGTCACCAAGGAAATACCCCACCTCGTCGGCCGTATAGCCGGTGTTGAGCGGCAGGAAGATCGCACCCGCGGCGAGCGTGGCCGCATAGACCGCCAGCGCCTGCGGTGACTTGGCGACCTGCACCGCGACCCGGTCGCCCGGCGCGACGCCCTCGGCCACAAGCGCATGGGCGAAACGTGCGGTCATCGCGGCAAATTCGCGACCGGTGATCGTCTCGCCGTCCGGCAGGTGCAGCAACGTCGTGTCGCGCTCGGCAAGCGGGGCGAAGAATGCATCGAAAAGCGGATTGGCCATGGTGTCCTCTCTCCCCCTTGGTCCGGCCCCTTCTGGCACGCGGCATGCCTGTGCTCAAGGCCCGGCAAGGCGCGAGTGCGGGACCGCCCATGGCTCGGCCGGCGGCAGGGTGGCGCGGTTCGCCGCGCGGCGCTTGTCGAAAAGGCCCCGGCGCTTTACATCCCTTGGAATGAAACATGCGATCCCCTTCATCGCCCGACATCCGCGCATTGCCGTGATCCGCCTTTCCGGCGTGATCGGGGCGGGTCGGCGCGGACGCGGGCTGAACGATGCCGCCCTTGCGCCGGTGATCGAACGCGCCTTCCGCAAGGGCCGGCCCACCGCGGTCGCGCTTGCGGTGAACTCTCCGGGCGGCGCACCGGTTCAGACCGCGCTGATCGCCGCGCGGCTGCGGCGGCTGGCCGATGAACGCGGCGTCCCGCTGCACGCCTTCGTCGAGGATGTCGCGGCCTCGGGCGGCTACTGGCTGGCCAGCGCGGCCGACGCGATCTGGGCCGACGAGGCATCGGTTCTCGGCTCCATCGGGGTGATCTCCTCCTCCTTCGGCCTGCATGAGTTCATCGCGCGGCACGGGGTCGAACGCCGGGTGCACACCGCCGGCATGGCCAAGAGTTTCCTCGACCCGTTCCAGCCCGAACGCCCCGAGGATGTTGCGCGGCTGGGGGTATTGCAGCGCGACATCCACGATGCCTTCGTGGCGCAGATCCGTGCCCGTCGCGGTGAAAGGCTGGCCACTTCGGAGGATCTGTTCAACGGCTCCGTCTGGACGGGGCGCCGCGCGGTGGAGCTGGGTTTGGCCGACGGGCTGGCCCATCTGGTGCCGAAGATGAAGGAGATCTTCGGCGACAAGGCGCGCTTCGTGACCTATGGTCCGCGTCGTGGGCTGATGGCGCGTTTCGGCATCTCGGGGCTTGTCGCCGAGGCGGTGGACGAAATCGCGAAACGTGGCCTCTGGGCGCGTTACGGACTTTGAGGCGGGGCGATGATCAAGGCGGTTTTCCTGTTTCTGATCTTCATCGTCGCGCTTGCGCTTTTCGGCCGCCTGCGGATGCCCGGCAATCCGCTTTCGGGTCGTCTGCGCCGTCCGGCGAAATGTCCGAATTGCGGACGCTACCGTATCGGCGGCGGTCCGTGCCCCTGCCGCGCGCGTGACGGCTAGATCCCGGGGCCGGCCGCCCGCGGGCGCCGGGCGGCGAGGCGATGGCGATGCCGCAGCGCATGGCCGGATATGGCCGCCGACGGGCCGCCCCGGGACGATACAGGACACGAGAGAGGAGACAGGCATGCAGGCAAGGGCTTTGGTCACCGGCGCGGGGCAGCGCATGGGCCGGGCGCTGGCGCTTTATCTGGGGACCCGTGGTTTCGATGTTGCGGTGCATTACGCCACCTCCGCCGAAGGCGCGGAGGCGGTCGCGCAGACTCTCCGCGAAGGCGGGCGCAGCGCGGTCGCCATCGGCGCCGATCTCCTGCACGAGGATCAGAGCGCGGGGTTGGTGGCGCGCGCGGCGCAGGCGCTTGGCGGGCCGCTGACGCTGCTGGTCAACAACGCCTCGATCTTCGAATACGACAACCTGCGCAGCGCGACGCGGGAAAGCTGGGACCGGCATATCGAGTCGAATCTGCGTGCCCCCTTCGTCCTGATCCAGGCCTTCGCGGCACAGGCCCCGAAGGCTGGCAGCGATGCCGCGGGCGAGCCCATGGCGCGGGCGCAGATCATCAATCTGATCGATCAGCGGGTGCTGAAGCCGACGCCGGAATTCATGTCCTACACGATCGCCAAGATGGGATTGTGGGCGCTGACCCGCACTGCCGCCCAGGCGCTGGCGCCCGACGTGCGCGTCAACGCGATCGGGCCCGGGCCCACGATCCGGGGTACCCGCCAGAGCGCCGACCACTTCGC
>JASBUM010000420.1 GCA_030147905.1 Acidimangrovimonas sp. | reverse complement strand
TCTGGATCTCGGGCCGGGCGACATCCTGCTGGTCTTCGACATCCGTCGATACGAGAATGCCGTCCTCCATCCGGTGGAGATCGCGGTGGAGCAGGGCGCCGAGGTGATCCTTGTGACCGATCAATGGGTCTCGCCGGCGGCCCGCTTCGCGCGGCACCGCTTCTCCTGCCATGTCGAGGCCCCCTCGGCATGGGATTCGACGGTGTCGATCCTCGTTCTGGTCGAGGCGATGCTGGCCGGTGTGCAGGATCTGATCTGGGCCGAGACGCAGCCGAGGATGAAACGGCTGGAGGCGCTCTATGCACGCGGCCGCTTCTTCCGCCGCTACCGCTAGAAGCTTGGGCGCCCGCCTGCCACTTCGCGCGTGCGGAGTGGCTGCCGAGATGGGCGCCGGCCGTTCGGGTCCGCCGGCCTGGCCTGCGCCGGGCCGGGCCTGACCGTGCCGGGAAGGGGGCGCGGGCGGCGGCGGCGCGCGGCGGGACGGGCCTTCGGCTGCCGCGCGGGGCGTCAGTAGCCCGGGGCGTCAGTAGCCGCGGCCGCGGTCGACACGATGGAGAAACGGCTCGCCGGCCTCGCCGCGGCGGATGTTTTCGGCCACGACGCGGGCGGCGCTCTCGGCGCGGGTGTCGGCGGCGATATGCGGGGTCACCGTGACCTTGGGATGGAGCCAGAACGGATGTCCCGGCGGCAGCGGCTCGGTGCGGAAGACATCGAGCGTGGCATGTCCGAGCCGCCCCGAATCGAGCGCGGCAAGCAGGGCCTCGTCGTCGATCAATGCGCCGCGGCCGGGATTGATGACAAAGGCACCGGGCGCCAGAAGGGCAAGGGCCCCGGCGTCGAGTATGCCCTCGGTCCGGGGGGTGAGGGGCAGCAGCGTCACCACGATCCGCGCGCCCGCCAGCGCCTGCGGCAGGCCCTCGGCGCCCGACAGGCAACGCAGGCCGGGGACGGAGCGGGGGCTCCGGCTCCAGCCCGTCACCGGAAAGTTGAGCGCCGCCAGCGCCTGCCCGCAGGCCGCGCCCAGGGCTCCAAGCCCCAGCATCGTCACCGGCCGCTCGCGCGCCAGCGGCGGGATGGTTTCATGCCGCCACTGCCCGTCCTGACCAAGGACATGGGCATCCGTTCCCAGATGATGGCGCAGCGCATGGCCCACGACATATTCGACCATGCCCTCGGTCAGGGCGGGATCGACCATCCGGCATAGCGGCTGGCTGAGCGTCGGGTTGGTCACGATCCGTTCCACGCCCGCCCAGAGGTTGAGCACGGCGCGGGCGCGGGCGAAGGGCCGGAAATCGGAAATGTCGCCGCCGGGGGCGAAGACGATGTAATCGACCGCTGCGGGGTCGGGGGCATCGGTGTGCAGGATCGCGTCGATGCCCGCCTCGGCCAGCGCATCTTCAAGAGGAACACGATATTCGGGCCACAGATCGGCGCCCGCTGCGAAATAGACGTTGATCGGCATCGGCTCCCCCCGCTTCGGCTGACCCGGCCCTAGCACGGCAGGTCCGGCCGACCAAGGGGGCGCGGCGCGTTCAGCGCCCGCGCGGCCGGTGGACATGGGCGCTCTGGATCAGGCCGAAGGCGGCCAGAAGCACCATCATCGACGATCCGCCGTAGGATACCAGCGGCAGCGGCACGCCCACCACCGGCGCCAGCCCCATGACCATCGCCATGTTGACGGCGAAATAATAGAAGAAGGTCGCCGCCACCCCCAGCGTCATCAGCGACGAGAAGCGGTCCTTGTTGTTCATCGCGGAATGGATGCAGAAGATGACGATCAGCGCGTAGAGCGCGAGCAGGGTCATCGTCCCGATGAAGCCGAATTCCTCGCCCAGCGTGGTGAAGATGAAATCGGTATGCTTCTCGGGCAGGAAGTTCAGCCGCGACTGGGTGCCCTGCAGGAAGCCCCGCCCCGACCAGCCCCCCGAACCGAGCGCGATCTTGGCCTGGCTGATGTGATAGCCTGCGCCGAGCGGGTCCGAGCCGGGGTCGATGAAGACGTCGATGCGCTTGTACTGGTAATCCTTGAGCAATTGCCACTTCGTTCCGCGCGACATCATCACCGCGGTGACGAGCCCGCCCGCAAGCGTGCCCACCGCGGCGAAATACCAGAGGCTTACGCCTGCCAGAAACATCACCGTCCCGCCGCCCAGGATCAGCAGGATGGCGGTGCCGAGGTCGGGCTGCTTCATCACCAGGAAGGTGGGGATCAGGATCAGCACTGCCGGTATCAGCACCCACAGCGGATGCGATGTCTTGCGGATATCGAGCCAGTCGTAATAGGCCGCCAGCAGCATCACCATCGCGATCTTCATCAGCTCGGACGGTTGCAGCCGCATGAAGCCCAGATCGATCCAGCGCTGCGCGCCCATGCCGACCGAGCCCGCGACATCCACCCCCACCAGCAGCGCCAGCGAGACGACATAGGCGATCCCGGACATGCTGCGCCAGTACCAGATCGGCACGAAGGCGAAGACCAGCATGATGACCAGTCCGACGCCGAACCGGATCATCTGCGGCTCGGCCCAGGGCTGGAACGATCCCCCCGCGACCGAATAGAGCATCAGGAATCCGGCCGAGGACACCGCGATCAGCAGCACCACCAGCGCCCAGTTGACATGGAGAACCTTGCGCCAGCCGACGGGAACGGATTTGACCGTATATTCGAGGTAGCTCATGCCCGGGTCTGCCCCCCCTGGGGCGCGGGAAAGCTGCGCAGGTTGAGTTGTTGCTGACGCTGGGCGATCTCGCGGCGCTGGCCGGCGGGATAGGCGCTTAGCGGTGGAAGCCCGCCATAGAGCGCCTGAAGCATCACGTCACGGGCGATCGGCGCCGCCACCGCCGAGCCGCCGCCTCCGTGTTCCACCACGACCGCCACCGCGTATCGGGGCTTGTCGAACGGCGCATAGCAGACGAACAGCGCATGGTCGCGCTCGTTCCATGGCGTGTTGGCCCCGGTCACCCCGGTTTCGCGCGCGCTGGGCGAGATGGTCACCACCTGGCTGGTTCCGGTCTTGCCGGCGAGCGCCATCGTCGGCTCCGCGATGCGCGAGCCGCGGGCGGTGCCATAGACGGAATTGACGACGTCGTACATGCCGCGCCGCACCGCATCCAGATCGCCCCCCGGCACCGCCAGATCCGCCGCCGGCAGGATCGGCGTCTCGACCCCGTTCACCGCCTTGAGCAGCCGCGGCTGAACCTTGCGGCCGGTGGCAGCGCGCGCCGTCATCACTGCAAGCTGAAGCGGAGAGGCGAGGACATAGCCCTGTCCGATCGCGGCATTGATCGTGTCGCCGATCAGCCACGGCTTGCCGCGGTACTTCAGTTTCCATGCCTTGTCCGGGTTGAGCCCTGCCGCGATCGCCGACATCGGCAGGTCATGCCGGATGCCCATCCCCATTTCCGTGGCCATGGCCGACATCCGCTCGATTCCGACGCGTTGCGACGCCTCGTAGAAATAGACGTCGCAGGATTGGGTCAGCGCGCCGACCATGTCCAGCCATCCGTGGCCGGAATGCTTCCAGCAGTTGAACCGCCGGCCCGAGACGATGATGTAGCCCGGGCAATAGACCTTGTCGGTCCACTTCATCCGCCCCGACTTCAGCGCGGCCAGACCGGTCACGATCTTGTAGGTCGAGCCCGGCGGATAGACCCCCTGCACCGCCTTGTTCGACAGGGGGCGGTACGTGTTGTCCATGTAGCCGCGGTAATCCTTGCTGGAGATGCCGCGAACGAAGAGATTGGGGTTGAACGAGGGCGAGGAGGCCGATGCCAGCAAATCACCTGTCTCGACATCCATCACCACCGTCGCCGCGCTGAGATCGCCCATGCGGCTGAGGGTGAAGTTCTGCAAGGGCGCGTCGATCGTCAACTGCACGTCGGCGCCCGGCTGTCCCGGCTGGCGGCTGAGCTCGCGCATCACGCGGCCGACCGAATTGACCTCGATGCGCTTGATGCCGGCGGTCCCGCGCAGGATCGTTTCCTCCTTGCCCTCGACGCCGATCTTGCCGATCTGGAACTTGGGGATCTGCAACAGGGGGTCGGGGTCGGGATTGCGCTTCAGATCGGCCTCGCTGACCGGCCCGACATAACCCACGACATGGGCCAGATCCTCGGCCAAGGGATAGTAGCGCGACAGACCCACCTCGGGCGAGATGCCCGGCAGGGCAGGGCCGTTGACGGCAACGCGTGACAGGTCGTCCCAACTCAGCCGGTCGACGATGGTGATCGGCACGAAGGGGCTGTGGCGGCGGATCTGGGCGATGGTGCGGCGGATCTCCTCCTCGCTCAGCGGCACGATCTCGGACAGGCGCCGCAGCACCCGGGCGACGTCGCCTGCATCCTCGCGCACGATCACCACGGAATAATTCTGCTCGTTGCCGGCCAGAAGGATGCCGCTGCGGTCGCGGATCAGCCCGCGCGCCGGCGGGATGAGCCGGATGTTGATGCGGTTCTTGTCCGACAGCATCCGGTACTGGGTGGCCTCGACCACCTGCATCTGGCGCATGCGCAACCCCAGCCCGGCCACGATCGCGGCCTGCGCGCCGCCGATGAACAGCGCGCGGCGGCTGATCTTGCGGTGGCTGGCGTCGGTGTCCTTGGGTGAACGTCTCACATCCGCCTCCCGAATCCGTTATCACCCCCACGGCCCGGACGGCTGATGCCGAAGCCGTAATGGCTCGCCGCCGCGACCGCCGGATAGGCGATGATCGTCGCCAGCAATTGCATGATCGACAGCGGTATCGGAGGCTGCGCCAGAAAGGCCACGAGGTAGCCGAGCCGGTCGGCGATCAGCATCGCCGCCATCACCGCCGAGACCATACCCCATTCGGCCGCGAAACCCAATTCACGGATCGTCGCCTCGCGTCCGCGCAGGAACTCCGACCCCAAAAGCACGATCAGCGCCCAAAGCCCCGGCGGCCGCATGAGCACGAAATCGGCGAAGAAGAACACCATCCCGATCAATAGCGGCGGCAGATAGTCGGGCCGGCGCAGAAGCCAGGCGAAGGTGAAGCAGACCAAGATATCGGGGCCCGGAACCTGAACCGGCGTGCCCTGAAGCGGCAGCAGGCGCATCAGGATCACCGCCAGTGCCAGCAGAAGATAGAGCCCGCGATAGGCCCAGCGCGGCGAGATCAGCGAACTAGCCATTGCCGCCCGCGCGCGGCGCCCCGGCCGTTCCCTGGCCCGCCGTCCCCTGGCCAGCCGTTCCCTGGCCTCCCGCGCCCTTGCTGCCGGGCACCGGCTGCGGCGGCAGAATCGGCGCCACGAGACCGCCGGGGGTTTTGATCTTCTCGGCCGCGCGGCTGCGCAGCACCCGCAGGAAGTCCAGCCGCTGGTAATCGGCCGCAAGCCGAACGCGAAGCCGCCGGTTCGGCCCCTCGACGACCTGCCCCACCAGAAGCCCGGCGGGGAAGACGCCGCCATCGCCCGAGGAAACCACCTGATCGCCCGGCCGGACGAGGTCGGGGTTCTCGACGAAGTCGAGGGGCGGGATGGCGGAATTGTCGCCCGTCACCAGTGCCTGCTGCCCCGACGGCTCGATCGTCACCGGGATGCGGCTGCTGCTGTCGGTCAGAAGGATCACCCGGCTTGTCGTCTCGCCCACACCCGAGATCCGTCCGACGAGACCCAGCCCGTCCATCACCGCCCAGCCGTTGATGATGCCGTCGCGCCTGCCCACGTTCAGCAGCACAGACTGCCGGAAGGGGGATCCGCTGTCGGCCAGCACGACGCCCGTGACATGGGTCAGCTTCGGATCAAGCCGCACCTGGTTGAGGTCGAGCAGCTTGGCATTCTTCTGCTCGAGTTGGAGCGCGGCCTCCTTCCAGGCCTTCATCTGCTGCAACTCGCGCCGCAGCTCCTGGTTCTGTTCGTAGATCCGCGTGTAGGACTGGAAGTTCTCCGCCATCAGCGTGAGCTTCGAGACCGGGATCATCACCCAGCTGAAGCTGGGCACGAAACGGTCGACCAGATAGCTGCGGAACCTTTCGACCCGCGGGCTGTCTATCCGCCACAGCATGAACACGGTCACGAAGACCAGAATCATGCTGCCCAAGACGATCCGCTTGAGCGGGCGAATGAATTCGTTCTGGGCGTCTCTGTCTCTGGCCACCGGCGTCTCGTCTCGGGGGCGTGTCGTGCGCCCGCCTGTCTTCTCAGCTGTCGTAGTCGATCACATGCCGAAGTTGCTTTTCGTATTCCAGCGCCTTGCCGGTGCCCAAAGCGACGCAATTGAGCGATTCATTCGCGACCGAGATCGACAATCCGGTCTGTTCGCGCAAGGCGAGGTCCAGCTCGCCCAGAAGCGCGCCGCCGCCGGTCAGCATCACCCCGCGATCGACGATATCGGCGGCCAGATCGGGCGGCGTCGCCTCGAGCGCGATCATCACCGCCTCGCAGATCTGCTGTACCGGCTCGGCCAGCGCCTCGGCGACCTGGGCCTGGTTGATCTCGGTTTCCTTGGGCACGCCGTTCAGAAGGTCCCGGCCGCGGATCATCATCGAGGCGCCGCGTCCGTCGTCGGGCATGCGCGCGGTGCCGATCGAGGTCTTGATCCGCTCGGCGGTGGACTCGCCGATCAGCAGGTTCTGCTGGCGCCGCAGGTAGGAGATGATCGCCTCGTCCATGCGGTCGCCGCCGACGCGGACCGAACGGGCATAGACGATATCGCCCAGCGACAGCACCGCGACCTCGGTCGTGCCGCCGCCGATA
>JASBUM010000412.1 GCA_030147905.1 Acidimangrovimonas sp. | reverse complement strand
TCTCGATGGCGGCGGCGTCGACCGCCTCGCCCTCGATCCGGCCGGTGCTGTCGATCGCCTCGGCATCACCGGCGATGAATTGCAGCGCGCCGACGCAATCCCGTCCGATCGCGGCAAGCAGGCTGTAGGCGTCGATGCCGCGCGCGCCGACCTTTTCGGCAACCCGGCGCCGCAAGGCGTCCGAATCCGGCAGAAGGTTCTCGAAGACCGCAATGACCGGCTCGCCGCGATACGGGGTTTCGCGCAGGGGCAGGGAAAGCGAGACGGGCAGCGCATGCGCCCAGTCCAGCCAGTCGGGATGGTAGGTGAAGCTGATCGCGCCGCTTGGCTCGCGCTCAAGCGTGCCGATGCGCCGGTTGTTGAGATGGACGCGCAGCGGCGCATATCGCGGGCGCCGGCCCATCAGAACAGCTCCTCGATATCCGACGCCGTTCCCTTGGCCCGGGGGCCGATGGTGAATTCGAGGTCAAGGGCGGCAAGCACCGCAAGGATCGACGGAAGCTTCGAGGGTTTCTCGCCGCTCTCGATGATCGAGATCGTCTCTTGGCGAAGCCCCGCGCGTTCGGCAAGCTGCGCCTGCGTCCAGCCACGCTGCTTGCGTGTGCGCTGGATGATGGTTCCGATCTGCCTTGAGGTTCTGGCCAGCTTGCTCATGCATCGTTTATGCGTTTTAGGGCATAAATTGTCAATATGTGCTGTGGCGCATAAACCATGTTTATGTGTCATGGCGCATAAAGACTATATATGTGCTGCGGCACATAGCGCGTCAACCGGGCATGGCGGTATGGCTTGACCTGTGACCTGTGACCTGATGACGTGGACGGCCCCTTTGCCGGCGTGTCGTGCAATGATCTGGCCAATGCGGCGCGTCCGAGCCGTCAGAGCCAGTTCACACTCCAGGCGGGCTGATCAGACCTGCGAGGTTCACGCGCCGGCCAAAGGCTGTACCGTCAGCGCGGAAGAGGTGGGCCTGGACACCGTCGAAGCCTAGCTCTGCCTCCCGGCCCGGAGCGATGGGTTGAGTGCCCGCCACCACCGCACAGATCGGCTGGCCGGTGCCGGTGGTGCCATGGACGACGCTCTGGTTGCCGAGCCGTTCCACCACTTCCGGGGTCACGGCGAAACGGGCCACGCCTGAGCCTATGGCGAGATCATCGGGACGAATGCCAAGAGTGAGCGTCTCGCCCACCTCGGCGCGGCCGTCGACGGGGAGCGTCACCTCCGGGCCGTCGGAAAGTCGCAACCGAATGCCTTCGGGCACGACACCAAGGCAGGCCGCGTCAAGAAAGTTCATGTTGGGACTGCCAATGAAGCCGGCGACGAAGCGGTTAATCGGCTGGTGGAACAGCTCGAGCGGGGAGCCCACCTGTTCGATAACCCCGGCGCGCAACACGACGATCTTGGTGGCCATGGTCATCGCCTCCACCTGGTCATGGGTGACGTAGATCATCGTGTTGCCGAGCGCGCCGTGCAGGCGAGAAAGCTCCACTCGCATCTCGGTGCGAAGCGCTGCGTCGAGGTTGGAAAGCGGCTCATCGAAGAGGAACACGGAAGGTTCGCGCACAATTGCCCGACCAATGGCGACGCGCTGACGCTGGCCGCCGGAGAGCGCGCCGGGCTTGTGGGTTAGCCGGTCACCGAGCTTGAGAATCCCGGCTGCCCTGCTCACCCGAGCCTCCACCTCGGCCCGAGGCAGCTTCATCACGCGAAGCGGGAAGGCAATATTCTCGAAGACCGTCATATGCGGATAAAGCGCATAGGACTGAAAGACCATGGCGATACCGCGTTCGGACGGGGCGACGTCGTTAACCACGCGACCGTCGATGACAAGCGTGCCCGAGGAAATATCCTCCAGCCCGGCGATCAGGCGCAGGATCGTGGACTTTCCGCAGCCGGAGGGGCCGACGAAAACACAGAATTCGCCATCGTCAATTTGGAGATCGACGTCGTTGATGACATTTGCCGCACCGAAGGACTTGTTGATGCCTTTGAGTTCTAGCTGGCCCATAACCGCTCTTTCCTTGTTCTGGCGCCGTTCAGTCGACCTCTGTCCAAGCCGAGGGCGCTTCCCCTGCGAGCGCCGCATCGAAATCCGCCCAGATCGGCGCAAGGTCGACCACCCGGCCCTCCTCGCGGGCGATGTCCATGGCGATCGCAGTAATGCCGGCTTCCAAGGCATCTTTCACGCTGAGCGGCAGATTGGGCAGGTCCCCCTTCACATGCGCCAGGACATCCGCCGCCATTTGCGCGTCGGCACCATAATGACCGTGCTGAGTACCGGAACCGACGTCGTGGATATCGGTGACGGTTTCGCCGGTATCCGAGAGGGTCACCTTGAACGTGTTGCGGACGAAGTCACCCTCTGCCATGCCGTCGACGCCCACGACGGCGAAGCGGCGGTATTCATCAGGGACGTTCAGGTTGGTGTGAAAGGCCAGCGTCGCGCCGTTCGCGTATTCGACGATGGCGGTCTGATAGTCGATGATGTCGGCCGCACCCGAAAAAGCATCGTTGATACCGCCCCAGCGTGGAAGCTTGACCGAGAGATACGCGGGATCGACCTTCGGGCGGCGTTCGGGGATGTATTTCTTCCGTCCGCCGAAGCTGGCGACGCGGACCGGGCGGGCACCGACGGCACCCTGGTAGAGGTCGAGGTCGTGGCAGCATTTCTCCAGCATGAAGCCGCCAGTCATCGCGGTGCTGCGGCGCCAGTCGCGCATGAAGAAGGAGCCGTGGTAGGGAGCGAGATGCTCGGCCGCTTCCAGCGACATGACTTCGCCAATCAAGCCTTCCGCCTGAGCGGCACGGAGGGCGCGGTAGAGCGTGGAGTAGCGCAGAACCAGCCCGATCATCAGCCGCCTCATCCCGTCGTGGCGGGCCACGAGGCGGGCGAGCTCCATCGTTTCGTCGATCGATATGACCACCGGCTTTTCGGCGAAAATGAAGGGGATGGAGGTGGGAAGCGCAAGGCGCAGATGCTCCAGATGCATCGCATTGGGGGAGCCGATCATCAGGAGGTCGAAATGATGTGCCGCCAGCATCTCGGACGGATCTTCGTAACGCTCGGGGCTGTCGCCCAGGGCCTCGAGCACCGGCCGACGTGCCGCGGAGGGATCGCAGAAGGCGACGAAAGAACTGGAAGGATCGACCGCCTTCATCTCCTTGGCCAGGGTGGCAACGCGCTCACCCAGTCCGATCACACCGATTTTCATGGTTTAAACCTTTGTAATGGCATGGCTATTTCGATGCGCCTGCCGTCAGCCCCTCGATGAACTTCCGCTGGAAGATAAGGTAGACGACGACGATGGGGGCAATGACTAGCACCGCGCCGGCGGTGAGCACCGGAGTGTTGGTGGTATACCTGCCCTGAAAGAACAGCATGCCGAGGGGCATGGTCCGGTAGGCGTCGTCATTGACCAGGATCAGCGGAATCAGGAATTCGTTCCACGTCCAGATGAAGAGAAAGAGCGCAAGCGAGGCGATCGCGGGCTTCAGCAGCGGCACGATGACCCGGCGCAGGATCATCCCCCGCGGTGCGCCGTCGATCACCGCAGCCTCTATGACATCCTTCGGCAGCTGCTGCATGGTCGAGGCCATGAAGAGCGTGGCGAAGGGCACCGACATGGCGATCTGCGGCAGGATCATCGCGGCGTAGGTGTCCAGGAGGCCTAGGGCGCGGATCTCGTAGTAGAGGGGGATGATGAAGGCCTCTGTCGGAACCATCATGCCGATCGTCAGAATGGCGAAAATCAGACGCTTGAACGGGAAGTTCAGGAAGGCGAAGGCGAAGCCGGTCATCAGGCCGAGGAGAATCGAGACGGTGACAACGGGGACGACGACAATGATCGAGTTCCAGAAGTAGATGCCGAAATGGCCGTCCGTCCAGGCGCTGACATAATTCTCCCAATGCGGATAGGCTGGCAGGGCGAAAGCGCCGCGAAAGATGTCCTGCTTGCTCTTGATCGAGGTGAGCACCAGAAGGCCGAAGGGCACGACCGTCACCAGCGCGAAGAGCCACATGAAGACGCGAAAGCCCGCCGTCCTTATCGCGCTTTGGCTTGTGGCGGCCATCAGCGGGAGGCCCCGTCGGCCGAGCGCATGAAGCGATGGATCGCGTAATTGACCGCAAAGATGAGCACCGCACCGACAATGGCAACAGCGGCCGCGTAGCCGTAGCGGTTCAATTGGAAGCCGAGCTGATACATGAGGATATTGGGCACAAGGGTTGCGTTGGCCGGTCCGCCCCGGGTCATCGTGAAAATGAGGTCGAAACTCTTGATCGAGGCGATGATGGTCAGCAGCAGCACGATACGGATTTCAGGCAGCAGCAGCGGCGCGGTGATGCGGCGGAACGTGTAGAGCGCCCCCGCCCCGTCGGAACGGGCGGCCTCGAAAATCGAGGGGTCGAGCCGCTGCAGGCCGGTGAGGAAGATCACCATGCAGAAGCCGAAGTAATACCAGGCGGCGACGGCGCCTACTGCCGGTAGGGCAAAGGTGAAGCTGCCGAGCCAGGGAATGGAGAGCGAATGTAGCCCGACCCCGTCGAGGATCTGGTTGATCGGGCCGAAAGCCGGGTTATAGAGCCAGCGCCAAATGATGCCGAGCACCGCCGACGGCATGATGTAGGGCATGAAGAGAAGCGTGCGAATGGCCAGCTGCTCGCGCCCATGCAGGGAGCGGACGATCGAGGCAAGCATCATGCCCAGAATGAGCGGCACGAGGCTGTAGAAGAGCATCAGTTCGGCGTTGTTCTTCAGTGCCGTAATGAATTTCGCGTCGCCCAAGAGCGAGAGGTAGTTCTGCAGCCCCACCAATTTCGGCCGCGTGATGCCATCCCATTTGGTGAAGCTCAGATAGACCGCTGCCACGATCGGCCCCAGCACGAAGACGGCGTAGAAGACGAGCCCGGGCAGCACGAAGACCAGATTCCTGCGGACGGGTGCGTCGAGAACGGAGCGTTTCATGCCGGTTCCTCAAAAAGTCGCGGCCGCCGTGGGACGGCCGCGGATATCGGCGGTTGGCGGCAGCTTACTTCGTTTTCAGGTAGGCCGCGTAATCCGCTTCCATCTTGCCGACAAAACCCTTCGGCGTCTCGCGCCCGGCGAGCAGAAGCGGCATGTTGTCGTCGATGGTCTTCAGCATGGTCGGGCTCGACCAGTCGGGATAGTGGCCGATGGCATCGTTCGCGTTCAAAGTCTTCCACATCGCGATGCCTTCCGACAAGAGGCCGGAAATCTTGATCTTGGCATCGGCCGGCAACGGCGTCGCGGGCAGATAGCCAGCCTTGGCCCATTCGACAGCGGCCTCGGGCGAGACCATGTAGTCGATATACGAGCCGGCCAGATCCTTCGTCGCCTGATCCTTGGCCAGCGAGGTGATCGCCCACGCCAGATCAACGCCGCCGACGGAGAGCGGATGGGTTATGCCCTTCGGCGCCGGGATCGGCATGAAATCGATGTTCGGATTGGCCTTGATATCGCCGAAATACCAGGTGCCGGAGATCAGGAAGGCGGATTTTCCGGCGATGAACAGCTGCACGGCATCATCGCCTGACATGCCCTGGAAGCCGTTCAGGAAATAGCCGTTCTTGGCCCATTTCTGCATAAGCGCGGCGGAATCGATGTTGCCTTTCGTCAACCAGCTGCCGCCACGGCCGTATATCAGGTTGTCGAGCTCGGCGCGCTTGGACGCGTCGATATGGGCCTGGGAGACACCGGCCCAAAGATGCAGGGCGAGATGGCCGCTGGCCGTGCCCATGGTCAGTGGCGTGAAGCCGGCCTTCTTCACCTTGTCAAGCGCAGCAAGGAAGTCGCCAAAGCTCTTCAGCGGCAACTTCACTCCGGCGTCGGCCAGCACCTTCTTGTTGTAGTAGAGCCCGACGATCTCGGCGAGGCCGGAAATGCCGTAGGTCTGCCCGGTGCCGAACTTGCCATCCTTGGACCAGCGGTCGCGGGCGAGTACGGAATCGGACTGACGTTTGTCCCAGCCGTACTTCTTGATGTAGGGGTCGAGCGGGACGAGCAGGCCCTGCTTGGCCATCGTGCCCATGTCCTTGGCCCCTTGGTTGACCTTTGTAACTACCGGGCCATCGCCGGCAGAGACGGCAAGCCGCAGCGTCATCGAGAGGTCGTCGAAGGTGCGCTGGGTGCGCTTTATCGTGACACCCGGGTGTGATGCTTCGAAGTTCTTGTCGAGCTGCTGGATCACCGCCGTCTGCGCCGGGTAGGAATAATCATCCCAGACCGGCAGATCGGTAGCGAACGCCGATTGGGCGAGCGTCACCGACAAGATGGCGGCGGTGGCGGCTGCGGCGGCTCCGGCCGCGATGCGTCGCCGGAGCAGTAAACTCGGCGGAAGCCGTGAGTAGCGTAGCATGGTTCCTTCCCTCCTGTTGTCGTTTGATGTTTTCGTTACCGCGAGCCCTTCGCGAGAAAGCGCCCGGACAAGTTTGTCCCGAACGACGCCCACGCTGCAAAGAGCGTTCGAGATTGGCCCTGTCATTTGACAGGTTGCAGAACTAATGTCGGTTTTGCCCGCTGGGCTCGTTGATGCGGCACAAGAACGGGCAGCCCGATCACTTCCAGCCAGAGGATGAGAGATATGACGGCCCCCGCTTCCAGCCTTCGCATCCGACCGGTAACCGACGCCGATATCCCTGCTCTCTTCGATATCTGCCTGAAGACTGCGAATGCGGGCGAGGACGGGAGCGCATTGTTCAGCGACCACCGCCTGCCCGGCTATCTCTGGGCCGTGCCCTACGCGAAGTTCGAGCCGGACTTCGCCTTCGTGCTTGCCGGCGAGGATGCGCCCATCGGCTATGTTCTCGGTGGGCCTGATACCCAAGCCTTGCGCCAACGGCTTGAGGCCGACTGGTGGCCATGGGTGCAGAGCCAGGTCGCGGGATTGGTGCCCACGCGACCAATGGACAGCCCGGCCCTTTCCCGGATCGCCAAACCGGAAGGCGTGCGCATGTGGCTGCAGCAGGATTACCCGGCGCATCTCCACATCAACATACTGCCCGAGGCGCAATCGGCCGGCTGGGGCAGGCGGATGATCGAGACCGAGCTCATGGCCTTGCGACAGCGTGGCGTCCGTGGCGTCCACCTTGGCGTAATGCCGGACAATCATCGGGCGATAGGCTTTTACCGGCGCCTGGGCTTTGAGGAAATCGGCCGCGATCACAGCATCATCTTCGGAATGAAGCTTGGCAACTGAACCAACGGCCACGGCATCGGGGTTGCACCTGCTGGCACTCCCGTAGCGGGGGAGAGAGGTGTCATTCGCGGTGGGCATCTCGGGCATGGAGGCAGCCAATCCAGCGTGGATACCGGACCGTACAGAGCAGTCCCGCAATTTGTCAAGCTGGTAGACAAATGAAGATTTCACTACGGCATGGCTGGCGAAGGGCGGCTTGCGATTGACGGATTTTTTGTTTGAAACCGGCATGGATAAACGCCATGAGCACGGTTGCCGCTGTCATGTCCGTGGTGAAGCGCAGGGCCGTGTGGCCTTCGCTACAGGGCAGTCGGGCAGGGCAACAAGCCGAGACTCGCCCCCGCTACCGCAAGCATGCTGCCCGATGACCGTCGTGCTCTCCGCCGGGGCCGGCGAGGTTGGTATCCGCGCATGTGGTGGGATTTCAGCGCCGTCGGCGGCGTGATCGCGGGTGGCCATCGAGGTGTATGGCCGAGGTGGGGTTTGGCGACTTCAACCACGGAACACACGGAGACCCCGATGCGCAGGACCACCGCGGACCTGTCCGAGCTGCTGGCAACACGCGATCGGTCGTACCGGTTGATTGCACCGATGCGGCAGCGGCGGATGTCGAGGATCCCGCAGACAAGCATTGCAGTTGCAATCAATGAGCCCGTTGCGCTAATCAATTCGTCAACCCGCAGAACAAATTGATGGCGACGCGGTCAGGGCAGGAGCCTCGCAAAGCTGTGCAAACGCCGAATAGAGTGAACGATGTCGAGTCGCACGCGGTTGTCCAGGCGATCGGACTCGACCTGGGGGGCAGCAAGCTGCGGGGCGGGACAACCACCCTTGACGGCGCACTCGGCCCGGAAATCCTGGTGGCGACCGAGGCCGGATCCGAAGATCAAGTGATGACGCAGGTCGCGCAGACGATCGCCCTGCTTCGCGACGACCGCCCCGAGGTGGTAATCGCCCTGGGTGTTCCGGGTGCGATCGATCCTGTGAGCGGCCGGCTTTCGTACTCGCCGAATCTCCCCTTCTCTCCGGACTGCAGGCCCGGGAGGACGCTAGAGGCGGTGGTCGGCTCCCGCGTGCTGGTGGAAAATGATGTAAACCTTGCCGCGCTGGCCGAGACGCGGCTCGGCGCAGGGCGCGGGCTGGACCTTGTGTGTTTCTTGGCCTTCGGTACCGGCGTGGGGCTGGGCCTGATATCCGGGGATCGGGTGCTGCGCGGTGCCAATGGCCGTGCGGGTGAGATCGGCTATCTACCACTGGCAAGGGATCCGATGGGCGCCGCCGCTGCCTCGGCCGCCGGGCAGTTCGAGGATCTCGTGGGCAGCACTGCTATCCAGCAGCGATATGGTCGGGACCTGCCCGACGTTCGCACGCTGTTCACTCGGGCGGACGGCGGTGATGACGCCGCGGCGGCGGCAATTGTCGCGACCGCGCGCGCGGCGGCGCCCGGGCTTGCCAGCCTGCAGACGCTCCTCGATCCCGACCTAATCGTGATCGGCGGTGGCATCGGTATGCGGGCGCGGTTCTACGACCAGCTTTGCGCGGACGCCGGACGGCTGTTGCCGTTTCCGCTTGCCGTTGCCCGGGCCGCGCTTGGCCCCGCTGCCGGAATGCTGGGTGCGTTGGTTCACGCTTGCGACGCGGCGAGATTGCCGGCGCCGCGCATCGGTGAGACGGCACTCCACGCCGGCGCCCCGGCCCACAAATTTGTTGGAGATGTCCTTTGAACGAATTCGACGCTCTGCTTCTGCAGCCGCAGGCCGATGGGCGGCTTCTGGCCCGTTCGCCCACCCTCCTGCCGTTCATGGCACCAAGACTTCAAGGAGATTTGCATCCGGACGGACGGCTTGCGCTATCGGTTTGGGGCGTCGGCCACGTGGCAACCTTGTCGTTCGATCTCCCGGAAGGCACCCACTTCTACACGCCCAACTGCGCGGAATGGACAGGGGGCGGCCTGTTCGTCGCGCAGTCGAAGCCCGCCCTGCTGGTCGAGGGGGCGACGCTCCGCCGGGCGGCGCCCGCTCGACGCGGCGCCTGGTGGAGCGCACCGGAACCGCCACGGATGACCGAACGTCATGGCACCCGCCGCATTCTGCGCACTGATTGGGGCGTGACGATCATCGAATCAGGTGACGCCGGCATCCGCGTGGCGGCCGGCGAAAGCCTGGAGGAGGCCGAAAGCGGGCTAAGCCTGAGTGCATCCGAGATCCGCGCGGAGGCTGCGGATTATGCCGCGCGCTGCGATGCGGCGCCTGCTGCGGGGGCACTTTTGCGCACGATGGTCGCGCAGAGCCTGCATGCGGGGCTGTCGAGCATCCGCAGGAATTCGTCGGGCGCCTTTGCCGGGCTGGCTGCGGGCCAGTCGTATTCGGCCCCCGCCCGCACCTATTACCGTGACGGCTATTGGACAATGCAGGTTCTGCTGACGCGGCAACCTTCCGCGGTGGCAGGACAGATCGAGTTGCTGGCGCGTGGCCTGCAGCCAGACGGGGAGGCCCCGAGCGGCGTGATCCTGACCGGTGACGCACAGGCGGAGCGCTGGGAGACGGTGCGGCGGAACCACAAGATCGTTTCCGAAGAGCATTTGCGACCAGGGGACTGGTGGTCGGACCATTTCGACAGCCCGCTGCTATTCGTGCTGACGGTCGGGGATTATACCGACGCCACCGGCGACAGGGGACCGCTGGAGCGGCACTGGCGGCGGATCGTGGGTATCTACCGACGCTACCGTGGCTTCGACAAGCACGGCAATGGCCTGATCTACAAGCCGCGGAACGATCGGGATTGGGCGGACAACGTCTATCGACACGGCTATGTCAGCTATGACATTGGCCTCTGGATCGGCGCTCTCGACATGATCGCGCGGCTTGGGGCCGGGCTCGATCCCGAGCTCGCCGAGGAGGCGAAGGAGGTTGCCGCGCGGGCAAGGGCGGCCCTTGACGAAGAGCTTGTGACGGAGCGGGGCACCTTCGCCGATTACGGCGACCGGCGCGATTTTCGCGAGGACCACCTGACGCTCGACAGCCTGACCCTTCTGCGTTATCGCGCCGTTTCGCCGGAGCGGGCCCGGATTGTGCTGACGCGGACGCGCGAGATGCTGGAGACCCGCAACAATCCGCGTCAGCCTTACGGCGACTGGGGTGTCATGTGCGCCTGGCCCCCTTTCGCGCGGGTCAGCGACATACGGGCGAAATCCGCCTTTGCCTATCGCTATCACAATGGCTCGGACTGGCCATATCTGAGCGGGCTCTATGCCGAACAGCTCGTCGACTGGAAGGCCGGGGATCCAAGCTATGCCCTCACCCGCTGGTGGCGAACCTGCCTGCACAATGGCTGGTGCGGAGCGGTCGAATATTTTGCACCGCCCTGGGGGCGCGGCTCGCTCTTGCAGGGTTGGTCGGCGATGCCGGCTCACGTCTGGCTTTCCCGTTTGGCGGACTAACCCAAAGTGCTGTTTTGCGACATGTCACCTGGGCCGCCGCGTCCATCGCCGCGAACTTGGGGAACGGGCCAGGGCAAATCCAGAGACTGGCGTTCGAGCTGTGGTGAGAACATCTGGTTAAACATGGCGGTGAGCGCCAGATAGGTGGCGCCGGTCACGGTCGCCTGCAAGCCAAGTGAGCCCCCGACGAGGTTCACGCGGCGAGCCGTGCGGCGGGCCAGTTCTCTCTGCAATTCTTCGAAGACGGAAGGGACGAGCCCGAGGATGCCTCCGACGACGATCACCTCCGGGTCGAACATCGCCTGCACGGAAAGAGCGAGCAGCGCACCCAGCTCGCCGATCCGGCCAAGAGCGGCACGCGCCTTGGGATCGCCGGCAGCGATCGCGGCAGCAAAGTCCGCAACAGTCGCTGTGGTTCCGTCCGGAGAGATGAAATCGGCCAGAACCGTAGGAATACCTAGCGAGCGTTCGAGCGTGCCACGTTCGATGGATTCACGGTCCAGACTATCCAGCCCGATAGGCAGATAGGCAACCTCTCCCGCCGCGCCGGTGGCACCCCGCATCAGGCGGCCGTCGGCAACGAGACCGAGGCCGATGCCCGTGCCGAGCGCCAGATATGCCGCGTGATCCGCGTGCCGCGCAACGCCCTGCCACCGTTCACCGATGATCGCGGCATTGACGTCGTTCTCGACAATGACGTCGCAGCCCAGTCCGTCGCGGAGAGCGCCAACGAGATCGATGCCGGTCAGCCCCCGCAGGTTCGGCGCCATCGATAGCCGTCCGGTTTCGGGATGGATGACGCCAGGGGTGGCGAGGCAGACATAGCGCAGGGGCCGGCCCTTTGCCGCTTCGGAGAACAGCGCCTTGGCATGGTCGATGATGTCATCCACCAGCCGCCCGGCGGCAAGGCTCGCAGTAGGGACCTCCCGCCGGGCCAGTTCTATCGCGCGCACGTCACTTAAGGATAGCTTAACCCGGCTCGCGCCGACGTCGAGACCAAGCACGACGCCGGCCATGCTGTCGACCTCATACAGAATGGGTGAGCGGCCCAGCCGACCAGAGTTGGTGCCGATATCGCGTACCCAGCCGGCAGTCTCCAGTGTTCGAATGACTTCGGACATGGTCTGTTTGGACAGCCCGGTATCGGCGGCGAGATCCGTGCGCGATCGCGGGCCACGGATCAGAATGCCCATGACCGAACTTGTCGAGATTTGCCGCAAGATCGGTGGGGGCTTGTCTTTCGTGTTCATGTCTTCGCTGGTCCCTTGTCCCGCCGAAGCGAATCTTAAACCGACCCGGCGTCCAGGCCCAATTCTGGTTGCCTGCTGACAGCCCTAGCCGTTTGTTACTAATCCGCCGTCGCGGCTGGCTTCAAGCTGGGAATGGTTGGTCGGGGGACCTCGCTCGTCGCCCGCTCCGCATGCTCGATCGTGCCCCGGCGCTTGGTGGAAGGGCGCCGACCTTCGCGGGGGGGGGCGCCACGATCGAGGCGCTGTTCGTGCCGGAACTCGCGGCCTTCATCGCGCGCTGCCGCCATGGCCGCGGCGACCCGGCGCAGAAGGGATACCCCCCATGATCCCCGATGATGAATCCTGTCCCTCGAACCAGGCCGAGGCCGGACGACTTCAGCAGCCTTCTAGGCGAAGAGATCGGCGGCATAGATTGCGCGCACCCAGTCCGGCACCCGCGCCAGGGCAATCGCCAGCCGGCCGCGGGTGAAGGCCAGGCATTGCGCGGGCGGGTGGTTGAGTTGTGAATTGTCGAAGACCAGCCCGCGGTCGGCCGACAGGACGGCGCGCCGGATCAGCGCCCCGCTGCGGTCGTAGCGGGCGCGGATCTTGTCCTCGGGGACGACATGGCCGCCCTCCTCGGTCCGGGCGACGACCCGGGCCACGGAAAGATCGGCCGTCGCTACCCCGACATGCATCACGATGACGGTGAAGCCGTGCGCCCGGGCGGCCTCGACGAGGTCGAGCTTCGAGCGATGCGAGAAGACGGTTTCGGTGACGAAATCGCGCCCCCGGGCAAGGAGATCGTCACGCCGGACGGTGGCGATCCGCGCAGCCTCGTAGGCGGCGAGGGGCGAGGGATCGCGCAGTTCCTCGCGCTGGATGAGGTCCGCATTGATGAAGGGCCCGGCGAAGCGGGGCGCCACCCGCGCTTGATAGAGCGTGGACTTGCCGGCGCCGTTGGGTCCGGCAAGCACGATCATCGTCGGGCTCATGCCGCGGGCTTGTCGCCTGCGCGCACGAGATTGCCGCCGGCGTCCAGTCCGACGCCAAGGCCTAGCTGGCGCCGGCGGGCGAAGAACGTCTCTTCATCCGGGCCGGGCCGGGCCATGGCCTCGGCGAAACCGTCCAGCCAGACCTCCTTTTCCTCGTCGGTCAGTTCGGTCGTCTCGCGCTGGCCGTCAAGCACCGCGAGCAGGCGGTCGTGATCGAAATGGCCCGATTTCTCGATCGCGCGGCCGATCCGCACCCAATGGGTGATCTGGCCGGCGACCGAGCGGCTTTGCAATTCCGATTCGCGGCGGATCAGGTTCATCAGCTCTTCGCCGAGCTTCACCGACTGGGCCATGGCGGATACCTCCTGCATGTGATAGGTAGCATTTTGCCACCTTTTCGTCAAGCCGGCCGCCGTGGCCCGGCCGGTGGCGTCACCGGTGCGGCGCCCTCGACGCGCGCGACAAGCCGACGCGCCGCGAGACGCAGGGCACAAAGATCCGCCACCGTGGGCCGGCCGGCGTTGGCGCCCAGCATGGGCACCTCGAGTTCCAGCATCAGCCCCGCGGGCAGCGCGGCGACGAAGGCATCGAGTGCGATCGCGCCGGCGCCCGGGGGCAGCCTCTCGGCCCGGGCGGCATGGATCAGTTCGTCATCGCCATAGGGCGGGTCGACGGGCGCGTCGCAAAGATGCGCGAAGGGCAGCCGGGCCGGGTCCAGCGCGGCAAGCTGCCCGGGATCCGATCCCGAGCGGTCGAAATGAAGCGCGTCGGCAAGGATCCCGACGCCGGGGCCTGCGGCCTGGACCACCCGGATGCAGGCCGCGAGATCGGGCACCGGGGTCCAGGGAAAGAACTCCAGCACGGCACCGATTGCGCGCGCCGCCGCGGCCTCGGCCAGCATCGCCAGCCGGCCGGCCAGACGCGCATGATCGTCGTCATAGGGCGCGCAGATCAGATGGCCGGCGCCGAGTGCCGCGCCCGCGTCGAGCATCGGAAGAAGCGAAGCCACGCTGGTTTCGGGGGTGAGGCGGACGAATTCGATCGCCGATACCGCGATCCCGGTCGCGGCCAGTGCGGCGCGGGTGGCGCGCAGGGCTGCGGCGTCCTCCATCAGCGGATAGCCGGGGCTGTCGGCAGTGACGCGCAGGAGGCGCAGGCCGACGGCATCGTAACCGGCAGCGGCGGCGGCCTCGATCAGTGCGGGCGGGGGCAGGGCGATGGCCGACAGATGGGCAAGCGAGAACCGGCGGGTCAAGGCCCGTCTCCGCCGGCGGCGTGACGTCCGGCGACGAAACCGAAGGCCAGCGCCGGGCCGAGGTTGATCCCGCCGGCCGGGTAATGGCCGCCGAAGGGGCTCGCCGCGTCGGCCCCGGCGGCGTAGAGGCCGGGGATCGGCCGCCGCGCCTGATCCAGGACCCGCGCCTGCCCGTCGCAGGCAAGCCCCGCGAATGTGCCGAAGCTGCCGGGTACCACCTCGACCGCGAAGAAGGGCGCGCGGGCGATCGGCGCGACGCATGGATTGGGCCTGACATCGGGGTCGCCCTGAAGGCGCATGTAGGGGCTGGTGCCGCGGCCGAACTGCGGGTCCTCGCCGCGCGCGGCGCCGGCGTTCCACTGCGCCACCGTGGCGGCCAGCCCCGCCGGGTCGATCCCGCATGCGCGTGCGAGCCCCTCGATCCGCCGGTCGCAGCGGAGATAGCCGCGTCGCCGCCATTGGCGCCAGGGCATCGGCGCGGGGCGCACAACACCAAGGCCGTAACGGCGCAGGAAGCGCGCGTCGCAGATCAGCCACGATCGCGCCGGCTGGCTGTCTGGAACCGCTCGCAGGAGCGCCTCGACGTAGTCGTGATAGCCCAGCCCCTCGTTGCAGAACCGCCGGCCGTCTGCGAGGACGGCGATCAGCCCGGGCTTGCCGCGCTCGATGATATGGGGGAATTGCGCGACGCGTCCGTCGGGCCAGCGCAGGATGGAGACCGGACAGAGCGCGGCGGGCCGGGCCGGCGCCGGGCTGCCCATCGCCGCGCCCACCCCCTCGGCCAGCCGCAGACCGTCGCCGCGTGCCTCGGCAACCGCAAGCGCGCGGTGTTCGGAATCGCGCGGGAAGGTTTCGGCCCGCCGGCGCGCATCGTGGGGATAGCCGCCGCAGGCGAGCACCACGCCGCGCGCCGCATGCAGCACGGTGCCGTCCTCCAGCCGGACACCGGTAACGCGGCCTGCGCGCCGGTCGAGTGCGGCGACCGCGACGCCGGTGCGGATCTCCACCCCGAGATCGAGCGCCGAACGCAGGAGCCGGGCGGCGAGCGCGCTGCCGTTGCGCAGATCCATGCCGCGACCGTGCACCAGCAGGTCGCGCCCGTGGCGCACAAGCCGGCGCGCGACATGGACGAAGGCGCGGCCGGAGCGTGTCATCGTCATGAAGGCGCGCAGGTCGGCGCCGGCCTGTATCGTCATGCCGTAGAAGGACGTCTCGCGCAGGGGCGGGCGCAAAAGCGCGATCGCACGCCCCAGGCGCCGCCCGTCATAGGGCCGCGCGATCACCGAACGCCCGCCGGCGCCGGCCCCGGGCAGATGACCGTAGGTATCGGGAATGGCGAGGCCGCCCTCGAAGCTGAGCGCGGTGCCGGTCTCGAAGAAGGCGACCATCTCGGGCGCGGCGGCGAGGAAGGCATCGACCCGCACCGGATCGAAGCGATCGCCAAGCAGCGCCTGCAGATAGCGGCGCGCGGCACCGGGGGGATCGGTCGTGCCGGCGCGGGCGCAGACCGGGTTGCCCGGCGCCCAGATCCAGCCCCCCGACCACGCCATGGTGCCGCCCACGACGGCAGCCTTTTCGAGCAGCAGCACGCGCAGGCCGTGCGCAGCCGCGGTGACCGCCGCGGCCAGCCCGCCCGCACCGGACCCGATGACGATCAGATCATGGCCCCGCGCCATTCATGCCCCTCCCGAATTCGGGATGGACCTTCGGCAGGGCTGCGCGTAACGTCAATTACAGAATCCTGCGCAATCGTAACGCGATGTTATCATGGGCCGCGGGGCGGGTTCGCAGCGCCCGCGGGGGCCGCAAGGGCCGCAGGCGCGCGCCGTCCGCCCTGTCGTCGATCGGGGGGGAGAAGAGCGCGATGAAGGAGATCACGCTTCGGCAGGTTGAAGTGATCCGCGCGGTCATGCTGCGCGGCACGATCAGCGGGGCGGCGGATCACCTGGGCGTCTCGGCGCCGGGCATCAGCCGGCTGGTCAAGCATACCGAGGAATCGCTGGGCATCCGCCTGTTCGAACGACGCGCGGGGCTTTTCGTTCCCTCGGTCGAGGCGGGTCCGGTCTTCGACCAGATCCGCGAGGTCTACAAGGGTGTCGAGAACCTTTCCGTCGCGCTCGAATCCCTGCGCAAGGGCGAGGCGGTGCGGCTGGCCTTCGCCTCGGCGCCTTCGGTGGCGCAGTTCATCGCGGCACGGGCGATCCGCACGATGCGCGCGCGATACCCCGACCTGTTCATCGATCTCAACATCCTGAAGATCGAGGAGACGACCGATTACCTGCTGCTCGAACGGGGAGAATTCGTCATCATGAGTTCGCCCGTGCGCAATCCCGGCATCGAGAACGAGCCGCTTGCCCACGGCAAGATCATCGCGATCCTGCCCGAGGGCCATCCGCTGGCCGAGCGCGAGGTGGTCTCGGTCCGCGATCTCGCGCGCGAGCCGGTGATCGGCGTCGATCCCGCCGATCCCTATGGCGCGATCGTCGCGCGGCCCTTCCGCGATGCCGGGCTCACGCTCGATCATTCGATGCGCGGGCGGTTCGCGCAGACCGTGGTGAGCCTGGTGCGCCACGGGCTGGGGGTCGCGCTGATCGACGAGTTCTCGGTGGCCGAGGTCTACATGCCCGGCCTCGTGCGCCGGCCGCTGGTGGAAGAGGTTCCGATCACCATCTATGTCGCGACGAAGAAGGGGCGCAGCCTTTCGAATTTCGCCGAATTCGGCATCCGCCAGTTCCGCAAGGAGCTGACCGAGGCCGGCCGCCACTGGACCGCGCTGCCGAGCCGGCAATTAACATGAAGTTAATTGATAGTGGAATTTGATATTTTACGTTATCTCCGCCCCGGGGCACATTCCCTTCCCAGCGGAACGGCAGGTCCTGCCGGCCCGATTCGAACTTGGGAGGATCACGATGAAAGGCTTGTTTGTCGGCGCCATCGCGGCGCTGGTACTGGGAAGCGCCGGCGCCCAGGCGCAGGGGTATCCGACGAAGGAAATCCAGGGGGTCATCCAGTGGGGCGCGGGCGGGTCGACCGACACGGTGATGCGTTCGGTGACGCCCCATGCCGAGAAGGTGCTTGGCGGCACGGTGGTGATGAAGAACATGACCGGCGGCGTCGGCGCGATCGCCCTCAACCACGTCGCGGGCAAGCCCGCCAACGGCTACACCCTGCTGATGGGGGCGGAAAACCCGCTTCTCTACAAGGTGATGGGGCTGGGGCGAAAGGATTACGGCGATTTCGTCCCGGTGGACATCCTGGCCCGCGGCACCGCGGTTCTGGTGGCGCGCCCCGGGGTGCCCTTCAACGACTACGAGGGGATGATCGCCTATATCAGGAAGCATCCGGGCGCGCTGCGCATCGGGGCGACGGGGCCGGGCGGCCTGCCGTCGGTGGTGACGGCGATGATGAACACCGTCGAGGGCAAGCTCGATGTCATCAAGGTGCCCTATGACGGCGACGGCCCGGCGCTGACCGCGCTTCAGGGGGGCGCGATCGACGTGATGCCGGCGGTCCTCGGTGCGGCGATCGAGGGGATCCGTGCCGGCAAGATGAAGCCGCTGGCGATCTTCGAGAAAGAGCCCAACGCGATCCTGCCGAAGGTGCCGACGATCACCTCGTTCAACGCGAAATACGCGCAATACCTGCCCTGGGGTCCGTTCTTCGGCGTCTTCGTCAGGAAGGGCACGCCGGCCGACATCGTCGCGAAACTGTCGGCAGCCTACCGCAAGGGCGCCGAGAGCCCGGATTTCGTCAAGCTGATGGACGGGCGCGGCTACACGATCATGAACATCTCGGGCCAGAAGGCGCAGACGTTCCTGACCAAGTGGCAGGAGAACACGACCTGGCTGCTCAACGACGCGGGGCTGACCAAGACCTCGCCCGCCAAGTTCGGAATCGCCAAGCCCGCCAAGTGAGGGGCGCCGCGGCCGCCCGCCGGCGATGAGGGCCGGCTGTGACGGCCCGATGACGCCGCGCTTCGCAACGAGGCGCGGCGTCCGCGCGTGACGGGCCGGCCGGTGGCCCGAGGGAGGAATTGATGTCGACCCATATCGAAACAGACCACCACGACGGAACGTCCGATTCCGCGCCGGGCGGTTACGAAAACCAAAGGCGCCCGGGCGAGGCCGGCTTTGCCGTCTTCCTGTTCCTGGCGAGCCTGGGCCTGCTGTGGAGCGCCTACGGAATCTCGGGTTTCAGCGCCCTGTCATCGCCCGGCGCGATCCCGATGGCGACCACCTTCGTCATGGCGCTGGTGGCGCTGATCGTTCTGCTGCGCACGCTGCGGCTGCCGACGGTGGCGGGCGAAAGCTTCCGCCGTGACATCCTGCCCGGCAACGTGCTTCTGTTCGTCCTGATGCTGGCAGGCTACGGCATCCTGCTCGAGCCGCTCGGCTTCCTGCCGACCTCGGCGCTGTTTCTCGTGGTGGCGATGAAGGTCCTGTGGCGGCGCAACTGGGGTCTCACCCTGGGGGTGGCGGCCTTCAGCCTGCTGATGGTCTGGCTTGTCTTCCGCATCGTCTTCACGGTGCTGATGCCCGAGGGCATCGTGCCCGAGGCCGAGTTCGTCCAGATGCTGCGCAACGCCCTGGGCGGGTTCTTCGGCGGGGGGGCCGCGTGATGGAACAGCTTCTGGCCTTTCTCACCGTCTTCACCCATCCGCAGCTTCTGCTGCTGGTCGCGCTCGGCACCTTTGCCGGCGTCTATGTCGGCGCCATTCCGGGGCTGTCGGTCACCATGGCGGTGTCGATCCTGATCTCCTTCACCTTCTCGTGGAACGTCTATCCGGCGCTGGCGCTGATGGTCGGCATCTACATGGGCGGGGTCTATGGCGGATCGCGCACGGCGATCTTGCTGAACATCCCCGGCGCGCCGGCGGCGATCGCGACGGCGATGGACGGCTATCCGATGGCGCAACGCGGCGAGGCGGGCACGGCGATCGGGATCACCACGACGATGTCATTCTTCGGCGGCTTTGTCGGCATCGCGGTTCTGGCGCTGGCGGCGCCGTGGGTCTCGGCATTCGCGCTGAAGTTCCAGCCGCGCGACTACATGCTTCTGGCGGTGCTGGGCATCCTGCTGGTCGGTTCGCTGTCGCAGGGCAGCCTGGTCAAGGGCATCTTCGCCGGTGCGCTCGGGATCGCCATCGGCGCGGTCGGCCGCGATCCGCTGACCTTCGCCGAACGGTTCACCTTCAACATCCCGATGATGGATAGCGGGATCTCCTTCATCGCGGTGATGATCGGCATGTTCGGCGTCTCCGAGGCGCTGTTGCAGCTGCACCATGTCGACCAGCCCGCGATCAAGCAGAAGATCACCCGCATCGTGCCCTCGTGGGCGACGATCCGGCGCCACCTGCCGCTGTCGCTGCAGACCTCGACCATCGGGGTCATCATCGGGGCGCTGCCGGGAACCGGTGGCGACATCGCCGCGCTGATGGCCTATGACCACGCCAAGCGGGTGACGAAAAAGCCCACCCGCCCCTTCGGACAGGGCGCGATCGAGGGGCTGGTGGCACCCGAGACCGCCAATAACGCGGCGGTGGGCGGCGCCTTCATCCCGATGATGACGCTGGGCATTCCGGGCGATGCGGTGACCGCGATCATGATCGGCGCGCTCTACATCCACGGGCTGAACCCCGGTCCGATGCTGATGGTGGAGCAGCCGCAGATGTTCTGGTTCATCGTCGGGGCGCTGGTGACGGCGAATTTCTTCATGCTGCTGTTCGGGCTGACGGGGATCAAGCTTTTCACCAGGATCGTGGCGATGCCGCGGCCGGTGCTGATCCCGCTGATCATGCTCCTGTCGATCGTCGGCGCCTATGCGGTCAACAACTCGATCACCGATGTCTACTGGATGCTCGGCTTCGGCGTTTTCGGCTACATGATGCGCCACTACGGCTATCCGCTGGGGCCGGTCATCCTTGGCGTCATCCTGTCGCGCCTGCTTGACGACAACTGGCGGCGTGCGATCATTTCCGAACGGGGCGATCTGGGCCGGTTCTTCCACGGCATCTTCACCAGCCCGCTCTCGACGGTGCTGTTGCTGGCGGTCATCATGATCTTCGTGTCGCAAACCCCGCTCTGGACCCGCGCCAAGGCACGGCTGTTCGCGCGCCGGCAGGAGGCCTGACCCGATGGCGAATGAGCGCAATCCGGCGGCCGCGCCGGACGCTGCATCCCCCGCCATCGCCGTTGTCGGCGCGGGCCTGATCGGGCGCAGCCATGCACGGCTCCTGGCCCGCGCCGGGCGGCTTGCCGCGGTCGTCGACCCGGCGCCCGGGGCGGCGGATTTCGCGGCCGGGCTGGGGGTGCCCCACCGTGCGGACCTGCGGGATCTGCCGGCCGGGACCGAGGGCGTCGTGCTGGCCACGCCCACGCAATTGCATGTCGAGCAGGGGCTGGACTGCATCCGCCGCGGCCTGCCGGTCCTGATCGAGAAGCCGCTGGCGGCCGACAGCGCCGGGGCGCTGGCGCTTGCCGAAGCGGCCGAGGCGGCGGGCGTTGCGGTGCTGGTCGGCCACCACCGGCGCCACAATCCGCGCGTCGCCGCCGCGCGCGCCGCGATCGAGGCGGGAATGCTCGGGCAGGTGGTGGCGGTCCAGGCCTCGGTCCTGTTGTGCAAGCCCGACGGCTATTTCGAACCCGAGTGGCGCCGCCGGCCCGGCGCCGGCCCGATCCTGACCAACCTGATCCACGAGGTCGACATGCTGCGCCACCTCCTTGGCGAGGTGACGGCGGTGCAGGCCATGACCTCGCATGCGGTGCGCGGCTTCGCGGTCGAGGACGGCGCGGCGGTGATCCTGCGCTTCGCCTCGGGCGCGCTCGGCACGATCGTCATCTCGGACGCGGCGGCCGCGCCATGGAGCTGGGAGCTGACCGCGGCCGAGAACCCGGCCTATCCCGCCACCGGGCAGGGCTGCATGACAATCTCGGGCACCCACGGCGCGCTGGAGATCCCCACGCTCATGCTCTGGACGCATGACGGCGCGCGGGACTGGCATGCGCCCATCGCCGCGCGCCGCCTGCCGTTCGAGGATGCCGACCCGCTGGCGCGGCAGCTCGATCATTTCGCCGATGTCATCCGCGGGCGGGCCGAACCGCTGGTCGATGCGCGCGACGGCGCCGCCTCGGTCGCCGTGGTCGAGGCGGTGGCCCGCGGCGGCACGGGCGCACAACCGGAAGGAACAGCCCCATGACGGCGCAGCTTCGCCTTGGCCTTATCGGCGACAACATCGCCCGCACCCAATCGCCGCGGCTGCACCGGCTTGCCGGCGCGCAGCACGGGACCACGGTGCGCTACGACTGCCTCGTGCCGCACGAGATCGGCGCCGATCACACGCAGGTCTTCGCCGAGGCCCGTGACGGTGGCTATCGCGGGCTGAACATCACCTATCCCTACAAGGAACGCGTGGTGGCGCTCTTGCGCGTCGACGATCCGCTGGTGCGGGCGATGGGTTCGGTCAATACGGTGCTGTTCGAGGCCGATGGCGCGGTCGGGCTGAACACCGACTACACCGGCTTCATGGCGGCCTATCGCGGCGTGCGCGGCCATGCGGCGCCGGGGGTGGTGACGATGATCGGCACCGGCGGGGTCGGCCGCGCCGTGGCTTTCGGCCTGCTGGGGCTGGGCGTGCGCGAGATCCGGCTGGTCGATCGCGAACCCGCCCGCGCCGAGGCGCTGGCCGAGGCCGTGGGTCGCGCCGCGCCCGATCTTTCGGTCAGCATCTGGATCGACGGCGCGCGGGCTGCCCGCGGGGCGGCGGGCGTCATCAACTGCACGCCCGTCGGGATGGACGGCCATGACGGCACGGTGCTGCCCGCGGCGGCGATGGAGGGCGCGGAATGGGCCTTCGACGCGGTCTATACGCCGGCCGACACGCGCTTTCTGGCGGATGCGGCGGCGCAGGGGCTGGCGCTGATCTCGGGGTGGGAGCTGTTCTTCTACCAGGGCGTCCATGCATGGAAGCTGTTTTCCGGCCTTGACGTCGACGAGACCCGGCTGCGCGCGGCGCTGCTTGGCGGGGAGGATGCGCCGTGAAGACCGCGATCGCCACCGTTACCGTGCCGGGCACGCTGGCCGAGAAGCTCGAGGCGATCGCCGCCGCCGGCTTCGACGGCATCGAGATCTTCGAGCAGGATTTCGTCACCGACGAGCGCGGCGCGCGCGAGATCGGGCGGGCGGTGCGCGATCACGGGCTGGAGATTTCGCTTTTCCAGCCCTTTCGCGATTTCGAGGGCCTGCCCGAGCCGGACCGCGCCCGGGCCTTCGACCGCGCCGAACGCAAGTTCGACGTGATGCAGGAACTGGGCTGCGAACTGGCGCTTTTCTGTTCCTCGGTGCATCCGCGCGCGCTTGGCGGCATCGACCGCGCGGCGGCCGACTTTCACGAGTTGGGCGGGCGTGCCGCGGCGCGGGGCCTGCGCGTGGGCTACGAGGCCCTGGCCTGGGGTCGGCATGTCGCCGATCACCGCGACGCGTGGGAGATCGTGCGCCGCGCCGATCACCCGGCAATCGGGCTGATCCTCGACAGCTTCCACACGCTCGGCCGCGGCATCGACCCCGATACGATCCGGCGTATTCCGGGCGATCGCATCTTCTTCGTACAGCTCGCCGACGCGCCGCTGATCGAGATGGACCTGCTTTACTGGTCGCGCCATTTCCGCAACATGCCGGGAGAGGGCGATCTGGATGTCACCGCCTTCATGCGGGCGGTCATGGCCACGGGCTACGGCGGGCCGGTCAGTCTCGAGATCTTCAACGACCAGTTCCGCGCCGGGCGGCCGCGCGGTATCGCGCAGGATGGCTACCGCGCGCTCATGAACCTGATGGATGCGGTGCGCCGGCAGGAGCCGGGCCTTGCGCTCGATCTGCCGCCGATGCCCGACCGGGTGCGGGTCGAGGGCACCGCCTTTCTCGAATTCGCGGCCCGCGGCGAGGAGGCCGAGGTGTTGCGCGCCCTGTTGCGCAGCCTCGGCTTTGTCCGCGCCGGCCGGCACCGGACGAAGCGGCTCGGCCTCTGGCGGCAGGGCGAGATCCGGGTGCTGATCAACGAGGAGACGGGGGATTTCGCCGCCAGTGCCTACAATGTCCACGGCACCAACATCTGCGACATCGGCCTGTCGGTCGGCTCGGCGCGCGAGACCGTCGCGCGCGCCACCGCCCTTGGTGCCGAGCCTTTCGCGCAGCCGCTCAGCCCCGGTCAGGTCGACATTCCGGCGATCCGCGGGCTGGGGGGAAGCGTGCTGCATTTCCTCGACGGCTCGGATGCGCTCTCGACTGTCTGGCGCACCGAATTCGCCGCGGTGGCGGGGGACAGCCCCGCCGACGGCCGTCCCGCCGCGGCGGGAGCCGGCGCGGGAGCCGGCGCGGGATCCGGCGGGGGGCGGGCGCCGGCCGGGGGTGAGACCGCGGCGGGGGCGGAAGATGCCGATGCGGACCATGCCGGCGCCGGCCTGCTGCGGGTGGATCACATCGCCCAGACCATGACACATGACGAAATGCTGAGCTGGTCGCTGTTCCACACCGCGCTGTTCCGGATGGAAAAGGCGCCGATGGTCGATGTGACCGACCCCGACGGCCTTGTGCGCAGTCAGGCGCTTCGGGCCGAGGGCGGCGGGCTGCGCATAACCCTGAACGGGGCCGAGACCCATCGCACGGTGGCTGGCGCCTTCCTGTCCGAAAGCTTCGGCGCGCCGGTCCAGCACGTCGGCTTCGAAAGCCGCGACATCTTCGCCACCGCCGCCGCGCTGGAGGAACGCGGTTTCGCCGCGCTGCCGATGCCGGCCAATTACTATGCCGATCTCGCCGCGCGCTTCGGCACGCCCGCGCCGCTTCTGGAACGGATGCAGCGACTGAACATCCTCTATGATCGCGTGGACGAGGGCGAGTTCTTCCAGCTCTATTCGCGCCCCTTCGCGGGCGGCATGTTCTTCGAGATCGTCGAGCGCCGCGGCGGCTACGACGGATACGGCGCGGCGAACGCGCCCTTCCGGATCGCCGCGCAGAAACGGCTCATGCGTGGCAAGGGCATCCCGCGCGGCTAGGCTGCGCCCCGATCCCCGCCAGCCCGTGCCCCCCGACCCGATCCCCGCCGGCCCGATCCCCGCCGGCCCGGCTGCCGACGCGGACCGCATCAGGCCGGGATAATCCCCTCGTCGCCGTCGCGGCGGCGGAAAGAGCCGCGGCGGGGGCCTATACGAAGACGATGGAAAGCCGCCGGCGCCGGTCGGCAAGGCGTGGTGCGCGCGCGGCCATGTCGATCCCGGCGCGGCATCGACCCCTGTCATGCCGGCCGCGATGCGCGATGCCCGCGGCTGATGACGGGCGGAAGGGGCCGGTGCCCTCCGTTCATCGCGGCGGGCCGGGGCATCGCGGCGGGCCGGGCGTGGTTGCGTGATCGGGCCGCGGTCGTCACGGGCGGAGGGGGCCGCCGCCGAAGCGGTGCTTGCCGGTCAGCAGCGCAAGCGTCGCGGCCAGCTCGTCTTGCATCCGCGTCTCCGGCCAGCCGAGGGATTCGGCGACGCTTCGGGCGATCGTGCCGAGATCGCGCCGGCTCAACCTGCCGGTGACGGCGAGGTCGGTGCGTCGCAACACGATGTCCTCGAGATGAACGACCATCTCGCCCCGGGCGAGCCAGCGGATTTCGGCAAGCGAGTAGTCGGCCGCGTCCTCGAGCATGGTCTGCGGCCCGCTGCCTTCGCTTGCCGCGATGACCGCGGCCGTCGTCCCGTAACGGGCCAGCAGCAGACCGACGCGCGCGCGCCCGCAGCCGGTGCGACCGGCCGTTTCCTCGATCCATGCCCGGGCTTCGGCCGCCTCGGTCGGAAAGTCGCGTCCGCCGCCGATGGGCAGCGCGCGTGTGCTCACCCGTCTGGGCCGGTCGAGACGGCCGAGGATGGTGTCCGCCACCTCTTCGGCGAAACCCCGGAAGGTGGTCCATTTCCCCCCCACCAGCGCGATGATCGGCCAGGCGCGGCCGGGTGTCGGCTCCATCACCGGGGCTGCGTGATCGCGGCTGATCAGGCCGGGATCCGCCGCGTCGGAGGCGGGCAGGGGCCGGATGCCGGAATAGGCGTGAACGATCTGCCCCGTATCGAAGTCGAGGCCGGGAAACAGGCCGCGCAGGCTTTGCAGGAGATAGGCGATCTCGTCATCCTCGCAGCGGACCCGGTCGGGATCGTCGGCGCGGATGTCGGTGGAGCCGACGAGCGCGCGGCCGAGATAGTCGTAGACCAGGCAGATCCGGCCGTCATCGGCCTCGAAATAGATCATACGGCCGTTCAGCCCGGCAAGAAGCTGGGGGTGGTCGAGCAGGACATGGGACCCCTTGGTGCCCCCGATCAGCCGGGATGGCGCGCCCAGCTCGGCGTTCACCCGATCGATCCATGGGCCGGCGGCATTGACGACGATACGCGGAAGGAAGGCCGCGTCGGCGCTGTCGGCGGTCCGAAACCGCACGATACGTCCATCGGTGCCGACAAGAGCGGCATGGTTCAACGCGACCGAACCGGGGCTGGCGCGCAGCCCGTCCACGATCAACTCCATCACCAGCCGTTCGGGGTGGCTGACCTTGGCGTCATAATAGGTTCCGGCGGCGACGATCCGCGGGGTGAGCGGCGGGATCTCCGCCCGCGCACGGCGGCGCGACCAGAGCCTGTGGCGCGGCATGATGCGGTGCCGGGCACCATGGTAATCGTAAAGCGCGAGACCGATCTTGATCAGCACCGCCCCGCGGCTGCGCGGCGCGGTGGTACTGCCCAGGGCCGCGCGCAGGGCGGCCGGGATGCCCCGCAGCCATGAAAATATCGGAATCACGGTGGCCAGCGGCGTGACCGCATGCGGGGCGTTGCGCAGGAGCAGGTTGCGCTCCAGCGTGGATTGGGCGACGAGCCGGAACGCCCCGGTTTCCAGATATTTGAGCCCGCCGTGGATCAGGCGCGATGGCGCGGCGGAGGTGCCGGAGCCGAAATCGCCCTTGTCCACGATGGCGCAGGTCAGCCCCTGTTCGCAGAGGTCGCGAAACAGGCCCGCGCCATTGATGCCGGCGCCAAGGATCAGCACGTCGATCTCGCGATGCGGGGTGGTCACCGGGGCACCTCGGGGGTCAGGGCGTCGATCTCCTGCCAGAGGGGGCGCAGGGTTTCGGCGACCCTCAGATGCAGGGCATAACGCCGCTCCGTCCGTTCCCGTGTGGCCGCGTCGGGCAGGTAGCTGCGCGTGATCGCCGCCAGATCCCGCGGATCGTCCTCGGGGGCGGCGAACAGGCCGATCCCGGCACCCGCGCATAGCGCCGCGCCCCAGGCGGCGGCCTCTTCGGTCCGGGTGACCGTCACCGGCATTCCCAGCGCATCGGCGAAGATCTGGACGAATTGCGGATTTCTGGAGATGCCGCCGGTCAGGCGCGCGCGCTCGATGGCGAAGCCCGAGCGCAGCGCGTCCACATGCACCCGGTGATTGAAGGCGATCCCCTCGATGACCGCGTGCAGCATGTCCGCGCGATCATGCCAGCCGCGCAGGCCCAGAAAGCTCGCGCTTGGTTCGGGGCCGAGGGGGGAGCCGAAGAGATAGGGGTGAAACATCACCGTCGGGGGGCGGGAGCGCGCCGCGGCGATCTCTTGCGAGAGGAGGTCGTGGATCGAGCGTCCGGCGGCTTCCTCGGCGGTTCGCTCCGCGGCGCACAGCCGGTCAAGGAACCAGTCGTAATTCGAGGCGGAGGCGGGCGAGATCGCCATGTTGTTCCACTCGCCCGGCCGCAGGCCGTTGCGGCAGAACCATCCCTTGCCCGTCTTCGGCGCGGTCGAGACGGTTTCGTTGATCGAATAGGTGCCCGCGACGATGGCGACGGTGCCGGGGCCGTATCCGCCGGCGCCAAGGGCCGATGCCGTCACGTCGTGCAGGCCCGCGACGACGGGCGTCCCCGCGGCAAGACCGGTCTGGCGCGCCGCCGCCGGCGTGACGCGGCCGATGATCTCGTCAGGATTTGCAGCCCCCGGGATGGCGGACGCAAGAGCCGACAGCCCGAAGATGTCGAGGATGTCGGGCGCGTGGATCTGCCGCGCGACATCGGTGAAGGCGGTGCTGGCCTCGGTCAGGTCGGTGCCGAGGCTGCCCGTCAGGCAGAAGCGCAACCAGTCCTTGCAGGCAAGGACATGGGCGATCTGCGCAAGACGCTCGGGTTCGTGACGCGCGATCCACGCGAGAAGGGCGGAGGGGGCGGAGGCGTGCGGGACCTGTCCCGTCCGGCGCAGCGCGGCGCCAGCGGTGCCGTCCTCTTCCCACGCGCGCACCAGCGCGCCGGCGCGACTGTCGAGCGACAGGATCCCCGGCCCGAGCGGGCTTTTGTCCCGGTCGAGGAGATAGAGCCCGTCGCCATGGCCCGTGGCCGCGACCGCCACGATCTCGGATGCCGGTCGCCCGCAGGTGGCGATCGCACCGGCCGTGGCCTGCCACAGCGCCGTCATGTCCCGCTCTACATGCCGGGGGCGGGGAAGGAGCGGGGGCAGGCGACGCCGCGCAAGCGCGAGGGGGGCGCCGGATGCGTCGAAGACCACCGCCTTGGTGACGGTCAGTCCGCTGTCGATTCCAAGCAAACAGGACATGTAAGAATTCCGACTTTGGCTTCCGACTGATACTTCCGGCCCGCACCTGCCCGCGGACCGCGCGGTTCAGCCGCGGGCGGTGCGGGTGACCGGGGCCACGAGGATGCTGATGCCGCGCGCCTTCATCCGCTCGACCTGCGTCGGTGGCATGCGGTCATCGACGATGACCACGTCGAATTCGTCGAGCGCAGCCATCGCATGCAGGGCGCGCCGTTCGAACTTGGTATGGTCGGCCAGAAGGATGCGGGTTGCGGCAGCGTCGAACATGGCGCGTTTCACCTCGACCATCTCGGGGGACTGATGGAAGGCGACGTCATCGGTGATCGCGGACATCGACATCATCGCGCAATCCGCACGCAGGCGGCTGATCTCGTTGATCGTGATCGGCCCCATGAAGGCGCTGCACCAGTTCTGGAACTGCCCGCCGAGGCCCAACAGGGTGACATCCGCGATCTCCTTCAGCGCGGCCATCAGCGGGATGGAATTGGTGATCGCGGTCAGCGGCACCCGGGCCGCAAGATGCGGCACGAGTCCGAGAACCGTGGTGGAATCGTCGAAGAAGACCGCCTGTCCGGGCTCTATGAACCGTGCCGCGGCCTCCGCGATCGCCGCCTTCTCGGACGGCTCGCGGGCGGCGCGGCCGACATCGCTGGCCTCGATCAGGCTGGAGGGCGCGGCACTGACCAGACCACGCGTCTTGCGCACAAGGCCGCGGGCGACCAGTTCGTCAAGATCGCGGTGGGCGGTCATCAGGCTGATCCCGAAGCGTGCGGTCAGTTCCTCGATCCGCATCGATCCCTCGGCCATCACGGCCTCGGCGATCAGCTTGCGGCGGGCAAGCTGGCGCGCGTGGCGGCTGTCGCTGGGCCTTTGCCCGGTGCAGCGCCGGCCCGGCGCCATTCCGGCCGTGACCTCGGTCTCGCTCATCCGGTGGTCTCCTGTCCTGATACAACGTGTGGTGCCAGGGCGGGCTGAAGCCGGCCGCCGGGGAGATGGAAGACGGGGCCGGCCCCGGGGGCCCGGAAGGGCCCCCGCGCCATCAGTTCGACAGCGTGAAGGGTCCCGAGTACTTGTCCACGTTGGCCTTGGTGATCAGGATGCAGTCGAAGAGCTGCTTTTCGGCCTTCGCGCCGGTCTTGCCGGTGCGGATGTAGTTGTCGGCCTCCTCCACGGCCTTGGCGGCGAAGATCGCGACCGGCTGCAGCACGGTATAGGCCATCTCTCCGGACTTGACGGCCTTCACCGCGTCGGGCGATCCGTCAAAGCCGCCGACGACCACCTTGTCGAGCTTTCCGGCCTCCTTCAGGGCGGCGATCGCGCCAAGGGCCATTTCGTCATTGCCCGAGATCACGCCGGTGATGTCCGGATGCGCCTGCAGCAGCGACTGCATCTTCTGGTAACCCTGGGTGCGGTCCCAGTTCGCCACTTCCTTGCCGACTTCCTTGAGATCGGGGTACTGGCTTATGACCGTCTTGTAGCCGTTCGAACGGGTTGCCGCGTTGTTGTCGGCGGGGTTGCCGAAAAGCTCGACGAAATTGCCTTTCTCGTGCATGTCCTGCACCCATTGCTGGGCGCCAAGCGCCGCGCCCTGGGCATTGTTGGACACGAGTTGCGCCTTGGCCAGACCTTCCTGGTTGATCTCGGCGTTGACGAGAAAGACGGGGATCCCGGCGGCCACCGCCTTCTTCACGGCACCGATCGAGCCGTCGGCGTTGGCCGGGTCGAGGATGATGGCCTTCGACTTGTTGGTGATCGCGGTGTCGATCAGCTTGCTTTCGGTGTTGGTGTCACCCTTGCTGGCCGCGACATTGGCGGAATAGCCAAGCTTCTCGGCCGTCTTCTTCGCCACCTGGCCTTCGGTGTACCAGTAGGGGTTCGCCGGATCGTTCACGATGATCGAGATCAGACCGTTTGCCCAGGCCGTCGATCCCATGAGGGGCACGACGAGCGCGGCGGTGATCATCATTCGCTTGGTTTTGCTGAACATGGTATTCTACTCTCCCTGTGAAGGTGGGTTGTTGCCAAAGGTGGCAGCCTGATCTGCCCGGTCGTGCTCCTCATGACCGGGCAGAGAGGTTTCGGCCGCGTCAGCGCTTGCGGGCGCGGGAGCCGTACTGGATGGAGTTCATCAGCACGGCGAGAACGATGACGGCACCGGTGAAGACCGTTTGCCAGTAGGACGACACGCCGATGATCACCAGCCCGTCGGCCAGGAAGCCGATCACGAAGGCGCCCAGCATGGTGCCCCGTACCGTGCCCCGCCCCCCGGTGAGCGCGGCGCCGCCGATGACGACCGCGGCGATGGCGGTCAGTTCATAGCCCAGACCCGCGGTCGGGCCGGCGGATGTCAGTTGCGAGCTGAGGACGAGGCCCGCGACGGCCGACAGCATGCCCGAGATCGTGTAGACCGTGATCTGGACGCGCTTGACCGGCACGCCCGAGAGATCGGCCGCGCGCTCGTTCCCGCCGGAGGCATAGAGCCAGCGCCCGAAGGACGAACGGCTGAGCATCAGCCCGGTAACAACGGCGACGACCGCAAGGACGATGACGGAGATCGGCAGGTCGAGCACGCGGTTGAAACCGAGCCAGTCGAACCCCGTGTTGCCGAGCTTCGGGCTGCCGGAAAGATTGTTGTATGTCAGCCCGTTGGTCAGCAGCAGGGCGACGCCGCGGGCGACATACATCACCCCCAGCGTGGCGACGAAGGCGGGCACCCGGAACCAGGCGATCAGTACGCCGTTCAGCGCGCCCACGGCCGCGCCCAGGGCACAGGTGATCAAGACCACGGCCCAGACCGGCGCGTAAAGGATGACCCCGAAGGATTTCAGCACGATGCCTTGCATCAGCGCGCCGGCGATCACCCCGCTGAGCGCGAGGATCGACCCGACGGACAGGTCGATGCCGCCGTTGAGGATCACGAGCAGCATTCCGATCGACAGCAATCCGTAGATGGCGACGTGCGAGGCCATGATCAGGAAGTTGCGCGGGGTGAAATAGTTCGGCGACAGGAACGAGAAGACGGCGATGATCGCCAGCAGCGCAAACAGCGCCCGACCCTGCAAGAGCAGACGGCCGATGCTGAACTGCCGTGACCGCCGGCCGTTCATGTCCGCCCTCCGGGCCGCGCTTGTATCCAGCATGACCAGCGCTCCTGCTTCGCTTCAGGCGACCACGGCTTCGCCGGAGGCGGCCATGATCCGTTCCTTGGTGACGTTCGATGAGAATTCCGCGGAAATACGGCCCCGGTGCATGACGATGATCCGATGCGCGACCGACAGGCATTCGCCCACTTCGGACGTCGAGTAGAGCACCGCCAGACCCTGCCTTGCGCCCTCCGCCAGCAGCTTGAAGACCTCGGCCTTCGCGCCGATGTCGATCCCGCGCGAGGGTTCGTCCAGCATGATGACCTTGGGATGCGTCGCCAGAATCTTGCCGATGACGACCTTTTGCTGATTGCCGCCCGAAAGCGAGCCGATGGCCGCGCCGCCGCCGGCGGTCTTGACGGTCACCTTGCGGATGGTCTCGTCGATGATGCCCTGCTCCAGCCGGCGGGAGGTGAACATGCCGCGGGTGAAGGTCCTGATCGAGGCCAGCGAAAGGTTCTGGCCCACCGACATCGTCTGCACAAGCCCGTCGCGCTGGCGGTCCTCGGGTACCAGCGCCAGCCCGCGCGCGATGCGCTCGGCGATCCGCAGGTGCGAGACTTCCCGGCCTTCCAGGACGATCTCGCCGCCCGACGCCCGCAGCCGCCCGGCGACGGTTTCGAGCAGCTCGGTGCGTCCGGCGCCCATCAGCCCGTAGATGCAGACGATCTCTCCCGCCCTCACGTCCAGCGACAGGCCCTCGACGACGTTGTAGTCGGCGCCCGCCGGGTCGGGGACCGTGAGACCGCGGATCGAAAGGGCGACCGCGCCCATCTCGTAGCCGGACGGCGGACTGCCGAGGTCGTAGTTCTCGCCCACCATGTTGCGCACGATCCATTCGAGGTCGATGGCGTGGCGCGGGGCATAGGCGGTCATGCTGCCGTCGCGCAGTACCACCGCGTGATCGGTGATCCGGAGCGCCTCCTCGAGGTGGTGGGAGATGTAGACGATCGATACCCCCTTCGCGGTCAGGTCGCGGATCACCTTGAAGAGAACCTCGACCTCCGCCGCCGAGAGGGCGGAGGTGGGCTCGTCCATGATCAGGATGCGACTGTCGACCGATAGCGCACGGGCGATCTCGACGATCTGCTGCTGGCCAAGGCGAAGCTCTTCCACCGGGGTCAGGGGATCGATCTCTTCCTCCAGCTCCTGCATCAGGCGCCGGGTCTGGCGTTCCTCCTCGGCGAAATCGATACCGATCGGACCGGTGATTTCCCGGCCCATGAAGATGTTGTCGCGCACCGACAGGTTCGGCGCGAGGCTGAGTTCCTGGTGGATGATGGAGATGCCGCTGTTGCGCGCCTCCGTTGCAGAGGCGAAGGCGATCGGGCGACCATCGAGGACGATCTCGCCGGTGGTGGGCTTCTCGATGCCGGCGAGGATCTTCATCAGCGTCGACTTGCCCGCCCCGTTCTCGCCGAACAATGTCGTGACCTGCCCGCGGTGGATGTCGAAATTGACACCTTTCAGCGCCCGGATGCTGCCGTAGGATTTCGCCACGTTGCGCGCCGCAAGCACCACTTCGCCGTCTTCGCGGCGGACGGGCCGGTCTGGTTGGATATCGGTCATTTCACGGTGACCTTGACAGGGGTGATGAACCAGTATTTCGGATTGATCAGGCGGAAGGCGCCGATGACCTCGATCGTCTTGCCGCCGAGGTTGGCCGCATCGATCTTCGACAGCACGGCGGCCTTCATCGCGCGGTTGATGGCGGCGCCGGCGTCCTGATACTCGATCTGGTTCTTGAACTGACCGAAGGTGATGTTGCCGGGCGCATCGCGCAGGACGGTGTCATTGATCGCGGGACCCATCTGGATGCGGACGCGGATTGCCGGCGGCAGGCCCGGAACCGTGAGGTCGTAGATGCCCGACTTGCCCGGTCCCACGGTCGCGGTGAATTTCACCGGCATGATGGTACCCGTGGAGGATGCGGTGCCGAATTTCTTCTCGGCCGCGGCATGATCGGCAAGCACGGCGGGGCCGAGGGTCGCGGCATCCACTGCCTTCTTCTCGATCGCGGCCTGGATCAGGGGGAATTCCTTCCGCCCGTAGGCATCGGGTGAGAAGGCCTGTTCGCGCAGGTCGGCGGCCGATCCGATTTTTACCACCTTGGTGTCAAGCGCGATCGCGGCCAGCACGACCAGACCCAGCATGATCGAGATCACGAGGCCGCGTCGCGGCGTGGCCGGGGCCTTCGGGGTAGGGTCGGCGCTGCTGTCCATGGGTGCCTCGGATGATTTCTGGGTGGATTGG
>JASBUM010000410.1 GCA_030147905.1 Acidimangrovimonas sp. | reverse complement strand
GTGCACATCATCCCCTTGGGCTTGTTCAGACGCATCAGCGTCTCGGTCGCCATCGGGGTTGACCAGGTCTCACCGAAGATCTGCGCGATCCCCTTGAGAGAACCCCAGCCGCCGGCCGGACCATGGTCGTGCGGCAATTTCTGGTCTTGGTCGCTGGATTTGCTCATCGGATGCGCTCCTGTCTTCGGCGGACCGGTCCGGAACCTGCCCCTGAAGGCCGGCCCCCGCGACCGGTTCACGATCTTCGGTCCTGTGCCGAAGATGTTGTAGAGCCACGGAAAAATTTATCGCAATCGGTTCGCTGCCGCATCGCAGCATAATGGCGGGATCATGCCGGCATACCTGCCCCGGCCAACGGGTTCCCGCCGACGATGAAGATTTCGGCAGATTTCTCCTTGCCGCCTTCTATCTGTGCGCTAAATCTTTGCGCCGAAGATTAATATCGCGAAAATACGCCGATTGTTTCGCTTTTATGACCCAATTTGCGGCGCGAACCCTGCCCCTTTCCACCCGTCGGCAGTGTCGCGGCGGAGGCCCGGACGAATCAGGCGGCGGCGCGGCAAGCGCTTGCTACCAGGTGCGTTCTACCTCGCGCGACGGCAGCCTCTCACCGCCCGCGGCGTTTGCGCATGAATGGGCGAAGGCGATGGTCGGTCACCGGAAAACAGCAGATCCGCCATTCACGCCCCGGCGGATTCAACGGCCATTCGGCAGGCGAGGCCACTGCGAACGAGGCCGGCAAGACCGGGCCGCAAACATCCCCCGGCCCACCGACCGGCTGGTGTCGATCTCTGTCCGGCGCAGATCACCGGCGGCTCCGGATCCGCGGACAGCAGCGGTGATCTGCGGGCGCGTCGCGCGGCGCGATCAGCCGGGCACGTGCCGGTAGCGGAAGGTACCCGTGCCGGTCGCGACCAGCCGCCCCGCGCCATCCGTCACCCGCCCCTCGGCGAAGAAGCTGCGCGCGCCGCCGCCGATCCGCCGCCCCTCGCCGATCAGCAACGCACCCTCCGGCCGGGCGATGAAACTTGTGGTCAGGCTCAGCGTCATGGCCAGCTGGCGGCGTTCGGGATCGCCGGTATAGCTTCCGGCATAACCCATGACCGTATCCAGAAGCGTGGCGTAGATCCCGCCATGCGGGATGCCGTAACGGTTCATCAGATCCTCGTGCAGCGGCAGCTCGAACCGCGCCCAGTCCCGCGCCCACCCCGTCATCGCGAAGCCCAGAAGCCGCTGCAGCGGATATGGCGGCTCGACCAGCACGGGATCGGGCGCGCCATCGAAGGCCTCGACTGCCGGGCCCGCCCGGTCGGCGCCATTGCCGGCCCAGCCGCCGTCACGATCATCGGTTGTTGTCATGCGCCCGCTCCCCCTGTTTCTTTTGCGGCTCGACCGGCGGTGTCGCCCCTCGCCGTCGCCCGGCCGTCAAGGCTGAGCCGCCGCCCCGGAGCCCGCCTGACGGCTGAGCGCCCGCGCGGCCGCGATCAGTCGGGCGCCGTAATCCCGGTGCAATTGATCGGGCGAGACGAGAAAGCTCGGCCCGCCGATATTGAGCCCGTAGATCCGATCGCCGTTGAGCGAAATCACCGGCACCGCGATGCCGTTGACCTCGTTGCGCCAGTGGCCGAAGGAGGTGCAATAGCCGTGGGCGGCATAATCGGCCAGAGCCCGCTCGACCCCGGCGCGGATCGCCGGCATCTCGTCGGGCATGTCCTGGGCCGCAAGGCTGAGCATGTGGCCGCGTTCCTCGGCACTCATCGCGACCAGGATCGCGCGGCCGATGGCGGAATGGAACAGCGGCAGCCGCGCGCCCACATTCATCGTCAGCGCGATCGCGTGATGCGAGCGTTGCACCGCCATGTATACCACCTTGAACCGGTGCCGTTCGCCCAGCGCCGCGGTGACATGGGGATTGGGGCCCTCGTCGCAGATGCGGCGCATCTCGTCGGCGGCGCGTTCGCCGATTTCCATCCCGGCAAGAACACCGTAGCCCAGCGACAGCACCCCCGCCCCCAGCCGATACGAGCCGCTGCGCTGCGAATGGACCAGATAGCCGAGCTGACACAGCGTATAGGTCAGCCGCGTCACCGTAGGCTTGGGCAGGCCGGTGCGTTGGGCGATGTCCTGGTTGGTCAATTGCGTCTCGTTGGGCCGGAAGCAGCGTAGAACGTCGAGCCCGCGCGCCAGAGCGGAGACGAAGCTGCGATCCTCGCCGCCCTCGGTCTCGGTCGTCTTGTCCGTGTTCTCCATCGGCTTTCCCATCCTCGCCGCCCCATGCGCCGGTCGGTCCCGTCCGTAGCCCGCCCCGCGTCTGCAATCCTTTCCCCCGGCCGCGCCGCCGGGGCGGTTCAAATCGCGGTCAAACCGCCATCGAGC
>JASBUM010000379.1 GCA_030147905.1 Acidimangrovimonas sp. | reverse complement strand
GCGGTGGCGCAGATCTTTTTGGCGCATGATCCCGAAAGCCTGCGCGGGCCGCAGTTCGACGCGGCCTGGGTCGACGAGCTGGCCAAGTGGCGTCAGGCCGAGGAGACGTGGGACATGTTGCAATTCGCCCTGCGGCTGGGTGAGACGCCACAGCAGGTGGTTACCACGACGCCGCGCAACGTCGGCGTGCTCAAGGCCATCCTGGCCAATCCCACGACGGTCGTCACCCATGCCGCGACCGAGGCCAATCGCGCCTATCTGGCGCAATCCTTCCTCGAGGAGGTGCAGGCGCGTTATGGCGGAACGCGCCTTGGTCGGCAGGAGCTGGAGGGGGAGTTGCTTGAGGATGTCGAGGGCGCGCTGTGGCGGGGCGCGGAACTCGACCGTCTGCGGGTCGATGTGGCGCCCGTGCTCGACCGGGTGGTCGTGGCGGTTGATCCGCCGGTGAGCGGGCACGCGGGTTCGGATGAATGCGGAATCGTCGTGGCGGGGCTGGTGGCCGGTGGGCCGCCGCAGAACTGGCGCGCCTACGTGCTGGAGGATGCGAGCGTCGCCGCGGCGTCGCCCCGGGCCTGGGCGCAGGCCGCGCTGGCGGCGATGGAGCGGCATGGCGCCGACCGGCTGGTGGCGGAGATCAACCAGGGCGGCGACATGGTTGAGGCGGTGATCCGGCAGGAGGATGCGCTGGCGCCGGTGAAGAAGGTGCGCGCCCAGAAGGGCAAGGGCTTGCGCGCCGAGCCGGTCGCGGCGCTCTACGAGCAGGGGCGCGTGGCCCATCTGCGGGGGCTGGGCGCGCTCGAGGCGCAGATGCTGCAGATGACGGCCCATGGCTATACCGGCAGGGGCAGCCCCGACCGGCTGGACGCGCTTGTATGGGCGCTGACCGAATTGATGATCGAGCCGGCGGGCAAATGGCGCAACCCGCGGCTGCGGCAGCTTTAGCGCGCCACGACCGGAGGGCCGGGCGTCGTGCCCGCCCGGAAGCGAAGCCCGACAGCGATGGCCGGCCGCAACGCCCGATGGCGAAGATCGACCGATGATCCCGGGACCCGCAACGTTGCGGGCGACGAAACGCCGGCCCTGGCACCGGGCGCCGGGCGTCGGCCGACGATGCCGCGCCGGCCCGGCAATGCCGGCCGCCGAAAGAGGAGCAACAGATGATCCGAGACCTATTCCGTCGCAAGACCGCCGCGCCGCCAGAGCGCAAGGCTTCGGCCGCGGGGGCGGTGATTGCCTGGTCCGGGGCCGGGCGCGTGGCGTGGTCGCCGCGCGATGTCGTGTCATTGACGCGCAGCGGCTTTCAGAGCAATCCGATCGGCTTTCGCGCGGTCCGCCTGATCGCCGAGGCGGCGGCCGCGTTGCCGCTGGTCTATCAGGACGCGCGGCGCCGATACGACAGCCATCCGCTGATCGCGCTGATGCAGCGCCCCAATCCGGCGCAGGGCCGGGCGGAGCTGCTCGAGGCGCTCTATGCCCATCTGCTGCTGTCGGGCGACGGCTATCTGGAGGCGGTGGCACGGGGTGAGGCCATGCCCGAGGAGCTGCACGTGCTGCGGCCCGACCGCATGCGGCTGATCCCCGGTGCGGACGGCTGGCCGCAGGCCTACGAATATGTCGTCGGCAACCGCAAGCATCGCTTCGACATGACCGGACCGGTGGCGCCGATCTGCCATATCCGCAGCTTCCACCCCCAGGACGACCATTACGGTCTTTCGCCGTTGCGTGCCGCGGCGGTCGCGATCGACGTCCACAACAGCGCCTCGGCCTGGTCGAAGGCGCTTCTCGACAATGCCGCGCGGCCCTCGGGCGCGATCGTCTACCGCGGCTCGGAGGGGCAGGGCACGCTGAGCCCAGATCAGTACGAGCGGCTTCAGGCCGAGATGGAGAACTATCATCAGGGCGCGCGCAATGCGGGGCGGCCGATGCTGCTGGAAGGGGGGCTGGACTGGAAGCCGATGGGGTTTTCACCCTCTGACATGGAGTTCCAGAAGACCAAGGAGGCGGCAGCGCGCGAGATCGCCGTGGCCTTCGGGGTGCCACCGATGCTGATGGGTATACCGGGGGATGCTACCTACGCCAATTACCAGGAGGCAAACCGTGCCTTCTACCGGCTGACGGTGTTGCCGCTTGCCACCCGCGTCACGGCGGCGGTCGGCGAATGGCTGTCGCGCTACAGCGGCGAGGCGGTCACCATGCGGCCGGATCTGGACCAGGTGCCGGCGCTGGCCGCCGAACGCGATCAGCAATGGGCGCGGATCGGCGCGGCGGATTTCCTGAGCGACGGAGAAAAGCGGCGCCTGCTGGGGCTGCCGCCGCTCTCGGAGCCGCAATGAGAACGCGGCAGGAAGGACCCGGCTCGCGCTATCTCTACGACAGTTTCGATGTCGCGAATGCCCGCATCGAGGCCAACGAGCGGGTGGCGGAAGAACGCTGGGTGGCGCTCGAATACCGGCTCAACCAGATCGAGACGATGCTGGAGCGCGTGGAGCGGCGGATCTGGATCGGGCTCTACGGTGTCGCTGGGTTCTTGATGGCACAGACGGCCGAAGCCCTGGTCGCCAGTCTTCTGAAATAGGAAAAATTAAATGCGTGCAGTGGATTACGGACTGGAGTTGAAGTTTCATCGCCCGCAGGAGGGCCTGCAACTAGGCGCCGATCTGACGGTGTCGGGATATGCCTCGGTCTTCGGGCTGCGCGACCAGGGCGGCGATACCGTGGCGCCCGGCGCCTATCGTCGGTCGCTGGGGGCGCTGGCGGCGCGGGGCGGGCGGGTGAAGATGTTGTGGCAGCACGATCCGGGACAGCCGATCGGGGTATGGGACGAGTTGCGCGAAGACGGTCGCGGCCTTTGGGTCCATGGCCGCCTTCTGGCCGAGGTGGCCCGCGCCCGCGAGGCCGCGGCGCTGGTCTCGGCCGGTGCGATCGAGGGGCTGTCCATCGGCTATCGCACGGTCAAGTCGGAACGCGACGCCAAGGGTGGGCGCGTGCTGACCGAACTGGAGTTGTGGGAGGTGTCGCTGGTGACCTTCCCGATGCTTCCCGAAGCGCGGGTGGCAGCCAAGGGCGAGGAGCCGGAGGCCGCGCTTGCGGAACTGGCGACGGTCTTCGAAGAGGCCCGCCGCACCCTGGCCGCGCATTAGCCGGCCCCATCATCAAGCCAAGGATCGAAGGATGACCCAGCAAGAGACGAAGGCCGTGCCGGGCCGCAATGTAAGCCTGTACGAGGCCCCCGACGTAAAGTCCGCGATGTCCGGTTTCCTGAGCGAATTCAGTCGATTTCAGCAAGAGGTGAAGACCGAATTGAAACAGCAGCAAGAGCGCCTGACCATGCTTGACCGCAAGAGCCTGATGGCGGCGCGGCCCGCCCTTTCGGCCGCCGCCGATCTCGATGCCCCCCATCGCAAGGCCTTCGACGCCTATCTGCGCACGGGCGATGACGACCCCCTGCGCGGCCTGTCGCTCGAGGGCAAGGCGATGAGCAGCGCGGTGGCCGCCGATGGCGGCTATCTGGTCGATCCGCAAACCGCCGAGACGATCCGCTCGACCCTGTCCACCACCGCCTCGATCCGCGCCATCGCGACCGTCGTCGCGGTCGAGGCGACGAGCTATGACGTGCTGGTCGACCATGGCGACATGGGCTCGGGCTGGGCGAGCGAGACCGCCGCCACCGCGGAGACCGCGACCCCGCAGATCGAGCGCATAACCATCGCGCTGAGCGAATTGAGCGCGATGCCCAAGGCCAGCCAGCGGCTGCTCGACGACAGTGCCTTCGATATCGAGGGCTGGCTTGCCGGCCGCATCGCCGACACGTTTGCGCGGGCCGAGGCGCAGGCATTCATCAGCGGCGACGGGATCGACAAGCCCAAGGGCTTTCTGACCGCGCCGACGGTGGCGGACACGACCTGGACCTGGGGCAACCTGGGCTATGTGCCGACCGGCGCGGACGGCGATTTCGCCGCCACCAGCGCCTCGGACGCGATCGTGGACCTGGTCTATGCCCTGTCGGCCGATTACCGCGCCAACGCCAGTTTCGTGATGAATTCGCGGACAGCAGGGGCCGTGCGCAAGATGAAGGATGCCGACGGACGCTTCCTTTGGTCGGACGGGCTGGCGGCGGGCGAGCCGGCGCGGCTGATGGGCTATCCGGTGCTGCTGGCCGAGGATATGCCCGATATCGCCTCGGGGTCGCTTTCGGTGGCCTTCGGCGACTTTCGCGCCGGCTACACGATCGCCGAGCGGCCCGATCTGCGGGTGCTGCGCGATCCCTTTTCGGCCAAGCCCTACGTCCTGTTCTACGCCTCCAAGCGCGTGGGCGGCGGGGTCAGCGACTATGCCGCGATCAAGCTGCTGAAATTCGCGCTGAGCTGACGGGCGCGACGGATACCCGCGGCCTTCAGGGGCGGCGGGCGGGGCGCGCGCCAGACAGCCGGGACGTCCAGCTGAATCCTCCGTCCGAGCGGACCGGTGGCGCGCGCCCCCTTGTGGGGCGGCGGATTGCGGAGCCAAGTCATGATGTTGAGCGAGCAGACAACGATAGCCTCGGCGGCATTGCCGCTGGCGGCATTCAAGGACCACCTGAGGCTGGGCAGCGGCTTTGCCGACGAACCGGCACAGGACGCGCTGGCGGAAAGCTACCTGCGTGCGGCGATGGCCGCGATAGAGGGACGGATCGGCAAGATCCTCATGGCGCGCAATCTGGTTTGGATGTCGTCGCGCTGGCGGGGCGGGCGAGCGGTGCCGCTGCCGGTGGCGCCGGTGCGGGCGATCCTGTCGCTGACGCTTTATGATGAGGCGGACCGGGCCACGGTGATCGATCCCGGGCGCTACAGGCTGGTCCAGGATCTGCAGCGGCCACGCATCGTGGGGCTGGGGGGCGGTCTGCCCGCGATGCCGGCGCAGGGCCGGGTCGAGATCGTGTTCGAGGCCGGATTCGGCCCGGTATGGTCCGATCTGCCCGCCGATCTGGCACAGGCGGTCTTTCTGCTGGCGGCGGAATATTACGAGATGCGCCATGACGGCGCTTCGGGTGGTGGCGGGGCGCTGCCGCATGCGGTGACGGCGCTGATCGAACGCTGGCGTACGGTGCGCGTGCTGGGCGGGGGCGCGGCATGAGCGGGCGGGGCCGGGGGCGGCGACTGCGGCTCAATCATCCGCTGGTGCTCGAGGAGATGACGCGCAGCCCCGACGGCGCGGGCGGCTTCGCCGGCGCGTGGGTCGCGCTGGGGACGCTCTGGGCGGCGATCGAGGCGCGCACGGGGCGCGAGGCGGCGCAGGATCCGGTGCCGGTTTCGGCCACCGGCTATCGCATTACCGTGCGCGCAGCCCCGACCGGTTCCGCCCGCCGCCCGCGTCCCGACCAGCGCCTGCGGTCGGGCACGCGGATCTTTCGCATCCTCGCCGTCGCCGAGGCCGATCCGGACGCGCGCTATCTGACCTGCTTTGCCCGAGAGGAGATCCCGGCATGAGTTATGGCGTGGCGGCCGCGCTTCAGGCGGCGGTCTTTCAGGCGCTGGCGGCGGATGCCGGGCTGAGCGCGGCGGTGGGTGGCGAGATCTACGACGCGGTGCCGCCGGGCGCGGGCAGCGGCACCTATCTGCTGATCGGCCCCGAGGAGGTGCGCGACAGGTCCGACAAGACCGGCCGTGGTGCCGAGCATCGGTTTACCGTCAGCGTGGTTTCCGACGCGGCCGGCTTCCAGCAGGCCAAGGACATCGCCGGGGCGGTGTCGGACATCCTGACCGGCGGCGTGCCGGTGCTGTCGCGCGGCCGGCTGGTGGCGCTGATCTTTGCCCAGGCGCGGGCGCGGCGCACGAATGACGGCGCGGGGCGGCGGATCGATCTGACCTTTCGCGCCCGGGTCGAGGACTGAACCCCAATGATTTCCGGCCGGCCCCGGGTGCCGGTCCCACTAGCGGAGAATGACCATGGTAGCCCAGAACGGCCGCGATCTTCTGATCAAGCTCGACATGACCGGCAGCGGTGTCTTCGAAACCCTGGCCGGCTTGCGCGCGACGCGCATCAGCTTCAACGCCGAGACCGTCGATGTCACCAGCCTCGAGAGTCAGGGCGGCTGGCGTGAGCTGCTGGCCGGCGCGGGGGTGCGGTCGGCCGCGGTCAGCGGGTCGGGCATTTTCAAGGACGCCAATACCGACGAACGCGCGCGGCAGATCTTCTTCGACGGCGCGACCCCGCGGTTTCAGGTGATCGTGCCCGATTTCGGCGTGATCGAGGGGGCGTTTCAGATCACCGCGCTCGACTATTCCGGCAATTACGACGGCGAGGCCAGCTTCGAGCTGAGTCTCGCCTCGGCCGGGGCGCTGACCTTCACGGCGCTGTGATGGTCAACCCCTGGGCGGGCGAGGTGGCGCTGACGCTCGACGGCAAGGCGCATCGCTGCAGGCTGACGCTGGGGGCGCTGGCCGAGCTGGAGGCGGCGCTGGAGGCGGATTCGCTGGTCGCGCTGGTGGCGCGCTTCGAGGGCGGGCGCTTTTCCGCGCGCGACATCCTGGCGCTGCTGGCGGCGGGGTTGCGCGGCGGCGGATGGCGGGGCACGGCCGCGGATCTGGCGAAGGCCGAGATCGAAGGCGGCGCGGCGGGCGCGGCGGCAGTCGCGGCCGAGTTGCTGGTACGCGCCTTTGCGCTGCCCGGCGACGACGGCGCCGCGGCGGAAGCGGCAGGCGCCACCCGGAACGGCGGCACCCGGGACGGCGGCGACGGGGAGGGCCACGCCGGCGACGGGGGTGTGCGATGACCGGTTTCGACTGGCCGGGGCTGATGCGGCAGGGGATCGGCCGGCTGGGTCTGCATCCCGAGGCGTTCTGGCGCCTGACGCCGGCCGAGCTGTGGCTGATGCTGGGGTTGGGCCCGGCGACCCGACCGATGACGCGCGTACATCTCGAGGCGCTTGCGCGGCGCTATCCGGACACCAATGCAGGAGATGCCGATGACGGGCGAGACGACGGACTTCACCGACGAGATCGCGGCGCTTGAGCTGAGCCTCGGCACCAGCGCGCAGATGACCGCGGCCTTCGATGCCGCGCTGGCGCGGATGCGCGACAATCTCGCCACGACGGGGCGCGAGGTGGATATGCTGGGGCCGCGGCTGGGGCGCGGGCTGCGCCGGGCCTTCGACG
>JASBUM010000378.1 GCA_030147905.1 Acidimangrovimonas sp. | reverse complement strand
GTGCGCAGGCCACGCCCGACCATCTGGATCATGGTGGACTTGCAGGAACTGGGGCGAAGCAGGATCACGCAAGCCGTGGGCGGGTGGTCGAAGCCCTCGGTGAGCACGGCGACATTGACCAGCACGGCGATCTCGCCCGAGCTAAAGGCCGCGAGGATGTTGCGGCGCTCGTCGGCTGCCAGATCGCCATGGATCAGCCCCGCCGGAATGCCGGCCGCGTTGAACGCCTCGGCGACGTGGGCGGCATGGGCGACGGTCGAGCAGAAGACGATGGTGGGCCGACCGGCGGCCTTCTCGCGCCAGTGGCGGATCACCTCGTCGGTGACCGGCGCGCGGTCCATGATGCCGGCGACCTCGGTCATGTCGAAGTCGAGGGCGGTCTTACGCACCTGTTGCAGCTGCTCGCGCACGCCCACGTCGATCACGAAGGTGCGCGGCGGCACCAGGTGGCCCGAGGCGATCAACTCCCCCAGCCGGACCTGGTCGGCCACGTTGTCGAAGACCTCGCGCAGCCCCTTGCGGTCCCCCCGGTTTGGCGTGGCGGTGACGCCGAAGACGCGGGCCTCCGGGTTTGCGTCCCGCACCCGGTCGACGATACGGCGGTAGCTCTCGGCGATGGCATGATGCGCCTCGTCGATCACCAGCAGGTCGAGCTGCGGCATGGCCGTGAGATTGGCGGGGCGCGTGAGCGTCGGCGCCATGGCGAAGGTGACCTGTCCGGCCCAGTCCTTCGTGGCGGCATCGACCACCGAGGTGGTCACGTCCGGATTGACCCGGCCGAACTTCTCGCGGTTCTGGGCCGTCAACTCGTCGCGATGGGCCAGAACGCAGGCCTTGGCGCCGCCCCCGACCATCTTGCCCGCGACGGCGGACAACATGATGGTCTTGCCGGAATTGTGCGTGAGGGTGAAATCCCCCATCAGGTAGCGATGATCGCCATCGACCGTGAAACCATGGTATTCGCCTTCGCCCACCGGATGCACGGTAAACCCGCAACGCAGGACGTTTTTCTTCTGCTTGCGTGGCGGCGCCTGCTTGCGCAGCACGCGTGTGGGGATCAGGTCGAGATCGCCGGAGATATGAACACGAGTGTAGATGTTGCCGCGCACCTCCTTCTCGGCAGAGGTCGCGAGAAACCCGAGGCTGCGCGCGACAAAGACCACGTCCCGGGCCAGCCGGGAAGATTTGCTGACGAACTCGAAACAGCGCCCGTTCACCAGGTGCCCGTCCGTGTCGAGCAGGCCCGCGAGGATCGCCATCCGAACGCCCGGGGATCCCAGACGATAAGTGTCGGGCAGGAACTTCTCGCCGGAGGTTCTTCCGTAAAGTCCGAGCTTTCGCAGTTGGTCGATCAGCGCGTTGTGATGATCGCGGTCATCGACGAAGAAATAGGTGTTGGCCGCGTTGTCGGGCAGTTGCTCACATCTGAGCCTCAGACCCTGTCCGGCGGCGAACCTGTAGAGTGCATCGACTATTTCCACGTCCGGCGTAGTGATCGACACATTGCGGATGATGCTGCCGTCGCCGAGGATCACGCCGAGCATGTACGGATCCAGCTCGGGCGTTTTCCGCACTGGGAAATCCACGGGCATTCGAAGGAGCTTGTGCAGATGCCGGAAACAATCGGATGCTGCGAGCCAATCGGCGACGCTGATATCTACAAGCTGACCTTCGCGGCTGGTCCCGCGTTTGTTGTGCCCTTCATTCGTGCGCACGAGCGTCAGGATGTGACCGAGATTGACCACAAAGGCATCGCCCTTGAGTGGCCGGATCTCGAACATCTGGTCGCGACCGTGATGCAGTTCGAGTACACGCCGGGGCGTGCTGCCCGGTCCCATGAGGACATCGCCGACCGCAATGTCTTCCACCGGCCTGACGGAACCATCATGCATGAGGATCAATGTGCCCGGGGCATGGCAGCCTGTCGGAGCGATGCCGAGCGTGTTGCCGTGGGTCGAGAGCGCAGCGAGGCTGCGCTCCACGAAGAGTTTCTGGCGGGGACGAAGGCGCATGGGCTGGCCCTCACTCGGCCCAGGACGGGCGGCCCGGGGTTGCCGGGGCGGTGGGGGTCTGCGCAGTGCTGGCGGGAGCCGCTGGGGCCGTGGGCGCCATCGGCGCGGGCGCCGTCCCCATGATGCGGGCATAGTCCCGATGATCCGGGGTCACGGCCGCGCGGATCTCGTTCTTCTCTTCGCCCATGGCATCGGTGCCGATGTCGATCCGGGCCACGAACTCGAGCCCGTCGAGATCGGCAAAGCCGCCGATGCGTCGCGCCGCCTGCGCCTGGGGCGACTGGTCCTTGTCGGAAATCCCCCGCGCCGAGTTCAGCATGCCCCGGATCAGGCTGCGGCCCATGTTGGCCCAGTCCGGCCCCTTGGGGCTGTAAAGCCCGATCAGCGTGAAGATCTTGCGCCGGGCATACGGGCCCTCGGTCACGGTGAACTCGCCGTTGAGATACACCGCGCCGGTCGAGCCGCGGGTGGCATAGCCCCCGGTCCAGCCCTGCGCGGGGTCGTCGAACCCGCCGGGACGGATGGTGAGGCGCACCTTGGCGAGCGTGCCCTTGGGGATGAGGTTGGCGTTGGATTGCGCATCGTTGAAGTCGTTCCACAGGCCAGACATGGCATTGGTCCTTTCAGTTGGAGGGATCGGTTTGAGGGTTGGCGGCGGGCGCCGGGATCATTGGCGGATCGATCACCAGCGGGCGCGCATCGAGCGGCAGCGGCTGGTGGATCTTGTCGATCAGGCGGCCCAGATCGGGGGGCTCAAGCATCTCCAGCCGACCGGAGCGGTCCTTGGCCGGATAACCCCAGGGGTTCTGTGTCTGGCAGACGAAGACCCGCCGCAGCTCGCCCTGTTGGTCGGGCAGCGAGGTCAGCGTCAGCACCTCGTCGACGATGCCGGGCAGCTCCAGGCCGGTCTTGGAGCCCTCGATCTGCGGCACGAAGTGCTTGCGATTGAAGTCGTCGAGCTTCTCGTCGAGGATGCCGACGAAGATCACGTTCTTCGCCCGCGTGTGCTGCAGATGGGTGAGCCAGCCGATCATCTCGCGGCCGTGCAGCCCGTAGGCACCGCGCACATCCGGCTTGCCGGTCTTGTCCGAATGCGCCTCGGGCTGCCCCTTGCACCACTGGAAGCAGAGCCGCCCGGCCACGGTGATCGAGTCGACGAAGATCGTGTCGTACTTGTCGAGCGCGCCCGGATCGCCGAACTTCTTGCAGACCGCGTCGTAATGCGCCCGGCTGTAGGGCTGATCCTCGCGCAGGGCCGGGTTGGGCCCACCGATGAACACCGCGAAATCCCGGCATTCGGTCCAGGTGCGCGGCCGGATCGTGTCGATCGCCAGCCCCTCGACGGCGAGATCGCCCGCCTCGAGATCGAAGAACAGCGTCGTGCTTGCCTTGAGCGTGCGCAAGAGCGTGGTCTTGCCGGATCCACTTGGCCCAAAGATCGCGGCCTTGACGCCGCGCATCTCGGCCAGCCGCTCATCGGCGGTGATGATGGGGAGGGTCATGCCGGCACCTCCTGCGGCTCGCGGGGCGCCGCGGGATCGTTGCTGGTTACGGCGGCGTAGAGCGCATCCAGCCGATCCGCTTCCGCCAGGCATTCGATGCCCTTGCGCCGCATGAAGCGCCGCGCATCATCGAGCAGCGCGGGATCGGCGATCAGATCCGGGATCGCGACATATTCCTCGGCGCTCTCGACGAAATAGGATTTCGAGCGCAGGTCCTTCACGAGCGGCGCGAAGGCCGCGCAGATCTCCGAGAAATCCGCCTGACCCGACCCGTCGTCCCGATTGCGCAGGATGCGTTTGACCTCCGAGACGATCCCGGTGCGCAGCATGCGCAACGCGCCTTCCTCGCGCGCCTGCGAACAGGTCAGCGGAAAGGCCGCCTCCATAATCTCGTCGGCGATCCTGGGCGCGTTGTTGCCCACGCGGGCGGCAAACTCCCACACGGACACGGCAAAGGCCGCCGATTGGCTATTCAGCATCGAGCCACTCCTTGATTTTCGTGAAAACGGCAGCGCCGCGGGCGATGGCCCGGGCGTCGAGATGGTGGAACGGGTCGTCCCGCGCCTCGCGCATGCCCTGCCGGGCGAGAGCGAGGTTCTCGTCGGTGGCCCACTCAGCGAAGGCGCGGAAGGTGCCGGTCACATGCTGCCAGGCGGCGCGCTCGGGCGTCGGTGGAACATGGAGGGGATTGCGGCGGCCGGCGGCGCGCTGCGGGCGCATCCCCCGCCTGGCCGCGTCAAGCACCATCTTGCGCAGAGCGGCGCGGGTCGGTTCCTCGCCACGTTCAAGGCGCTCGTTCAGCGCGCGCCGCACGATGCCGGGCTCCGCGGCCTCGGCGTCGCGGATCTGGCGGGCCTCGTGGATCTGGTCGCGGCGCAGGCCGAGCTCGGCGCTGCTTGCAATCGCGTTGGCGCCGTCGACGCGTTTACGGGCGCCATCATGGGCGCCGAACACCTCTCCCCGCGCCTGCGCGGCATCGTATTCGTCGGCGAGCCGGCGCTTGGCGCGGGCCTCGATCTCGAGCGCATGGGCCTGCGCGCGATGGGCGGCCGCGACGAGATCGTCATGAGCGTTCTTGGCCCGCTGCAACCGGGCGGTGCGTTTGGCCACGTCATAGGCCAGACCGGCCATGTCGCGCGCCTCGAGCACCTCGGCGGCGGTCTTGGCCCCCGCCAGCGTGCTGGCGGCGCGGTCGATCAGGCTGGGAAGATCCTGTGCCTCGGGGGAAATCGGGGCGATCGCGGTCATTGCACGCCCTCCCGCGGCAGGATCGCGACCTTCAGCGTGCCCGGTCGCACGGTGCGCGCGGGCTCGAAGCCCTTGCGGATCGCCTCGGGCCAGGCGGCATATTTGCGCTCGGGCACCTTGTAGGTGACGTCGACATACTGGCCGGGATCGTCGCCCGCGGCGCGGATGCGCTCGACCATGGCGGCGAGCTGTTCCTGGTCCCAGTCGACGCGCTTGGGCAGATCGGCGACCACGATGAAGTCGCCATCGTCCAGCCTGACGGTGCCGGTGTCCTTGCCGACCGCGCGGCGGGCCTCCTCGGCGCGGGTTGCGTAGCGGATGGTCAGCGCCCCATCGAGGCGGGCCTTGGCGGCCTTCGCCTGCTTCAGGCGCTCGTCCACTTCGCGCTGCAGGATGGCGAGCAGTTCGACCGGCAGCTGCGCGAGTTCGGCCGGATCGAGCCCGGGCAGATCGTCGGGCTTGGGCGCATTGTCAGGGAAAGGCATGAACGGGTCTCCATGATTGGCGAAGTGATCGAGAAAGTCGTGCATCAGGCGGCCTCCGGCTCGGCGAGCAGGCGCTCGAGCGGCATGGGCGCCGCGCGGGGTTTCGGCCGGGCGATGGCGAGGTAGGCGAAGCGGTCGGGGCCAAGGCGCTGTTGCACCAGATGCACGAGCCCCGCCTCGCAGGCGCGGAAGGCGGCCCCGGCCAGGGCGGCGAGGCGTTGGCGATCTTTGTCATTCAGCGTCGACATGCCCGGCATCGTGTCGATCCCGAGAAAACCCCGGTGGTATTCCAGCCGGTCGACGGGCGCGGCCTGACCCACCCAGGCGCAGAATTCGATATCCGTGAGCGGGCGCGCGGCGCGGGTCACGGGTGTGAAGGCGGTGCGGGGCATGCGTGTCACTCCCATGTCCTGCCTCTACGCATCGGTTCCGGAAGGTGTCCCGGCGGGGCCGGGGGCATCGGCATAGAGCGCGACAAGCGGCGTTCCGTCCTCGTGCATGCCGGCCTTCTCGATACGGTAGGTGCGGTGCCCCCGGAGCACCTCGGGCAGTTCCCAGCGGCGATAGAGCCCCGGAATGCGGGTGAGTTCTCCGGCAGGTGGTCGATGGCGATCCTTCATCGGGTCGTTCCTCGATTGGGCCCGCGACCGTCGCGGACCGTTCGAAAGGGAAAAGCCATCCGGACCCGCGAAACGGGACATGCGCTCAGACGAATTCATCGAATGCCCCCCGCAGGCGGCGCGTGGCGCGCTGATAGCGCTTGCGCGCGGCCGCCTCGGACAGACCAAGCTCCCCGGCGATCTCGCGCTGGGTGGACCCTTCGACCGCCACCTGCAGGACGAGATCAGCGTCGCGGCCGAGAAGCCGTCCGAGATCGCGGCGCAGGAAGATCGCCTCGGCGCCTGGTGTCGGCGCGGCCAATTCCTCCGGCTCGATATTGGCGGCGAGCAGCGCCCGGTCCGCCTGGCGGCAATGGGCACGCAGGGCATCGCGCTCGACGTTGCGCAGGACCGTCGCCGCGATCCTGCTGACCCGATCGAGATCGAGCCCACGCAGGGTCTCGGTGGCGCGCGCGAGGACTTCGGAGGATACCTCGTCGGGGCGACCGGCCTTGCGCCACGAGAGCCGCCGACGCACCGCGTCGAGCCCCGGCCAGAGCGCGAGCAGAGCGAGCGTCAACGCGCAGTCGGAAGCGGGGTCATCGCCTTGCGCCGCGGACACCAGGGCCTGGAGGACGCGGTTCTTCCGCTCGGCGCAGCCCGTGCGCGAATGAAGCATGTCGAGAAGCGCCGCCGGGTCGGTGAAGCGCCCGAGCGCGGAATCGCCGCGCCGAAGCGCCTGGAAGGACTTCTGGAAACTCAGGGTGTTGGTCGTCATCACGAGGCTGTCGTGGATCTCGTGCCATTCGAAGGACATCGGACGTCTGCCTTTCGGCCAGGCGTCGGGCGCCTTCTCGTGGCCAGGTCAGGACGTCGCGCGTCTCTTCGGTTGCAAGATGAGAGCGGGCGCCCGCGTCAGAGCGCGGGCGACGGGGCCTTGTTCAGCGTGCCGCAGCCCCGGCAGCTGGCGACGGCGGGCAGGCTCACGAAATATTCGTGGCCCCGGGCAAAGCGCAGGTGCAGCTGGCCGCCCCGGCGGATGCCGAGCAGCTTGTCGCAGCGCGTGCAGCGCCATTCAGTGTCGGAGTGATCGGGATTGCCGGCCGCGCGGCGCGCCTGGCCGGTCGGGTGCGCATATCCGCGCTGAAAGTGGGGAGTCGGCATGGAAATGCTCCTCTTGCTGTGGAGCCTTTCCAATAGACAGCGATTTGTTCGACCGTCCCGCCCTTCAGGTTAGACGCTTGTTAGACGGGGGCGGTCGGTGCCTCCTGGGCAGTGATCAGCCGCCAGTAGCCGCGCTTCTGGCCGGGACCGATGTAGACGTCTCTGATGCTTTTCCAGACCGGCGCGCGGAAGGCTTGTTGCGGACTTCGGGAGCCAAGACCTTCCATGAGGTCCTTGACATGAACGTCCGGGCTGCCGGCTCTCGCAGCTGCAACGAGACGTTCGAAAATCCTGATCTGCTCCGCGCCCGTCAACGGAAGCGGTGGCTTGCCCGGCACATGGAGCATGGCCGACTGCTTGCCGGAACGGAGTACCTGTGGCACCGCTCCGCCGCGAGCCATCTCGCGCCCACCACGCCAGGCGAGCTCAAGCCCATCGCGGGACAGAACGCACTCAGCCTCGCCCGTCGCGAGGTGATCCACAAGCGGTACCACGACATTGGGGCCGAGATGAGCCGGATGGTCCGGGCCGGCGGACAGCACGATGCCCACGCCCGCCTGGTTGCGCGCGCGCATCATGACATCGAGCCGCGCAAGCGTCTTCAGATCGTTCAGCCGCCTGGCAAAGTAAAGCGGCACCTCGGCGCCGTCGATCTCCATCGCGCCGATCAGCGTCAGATCCGGATCGATCGCCGCTCGCGCACCCCGCCGGCCGGCAAGCGGCCTGATGAGGCGCAGCAACGTCTCATGCAGCCATTCGCGATTGATTGCGTACAGATCAAGGTCCTCGGCGGGAATCTCGCCCGCCTCCTCGCCGAAGGGCCCGACGGCCCGGACCATCCCCGGGCGCGCGGACGGCTCGATCGCGCCTTCCCCCTCCATGCCCTCTTCCTCGATCAGAACCACGTCCTGCCGGTCGCGACGTTCCAGAAGACCGCCCTCGATCAACCGCTCCGGGTCAAGGCCCAGTTCGCGCAGCTGTTGACCGCTCACCTCGTCCTCGACCCTGTCATGCAGAGTCACGAGCGCGCCAAACATTGCCCGAAGGTCCGTCGGGTCGAGCTGGCGAAACGCCGTCAGGATGCCCCAGGCCCGCAGCAGCGCAAAGCCGAGGCTGCGTTCCTCGGGATCCTTGTGGCTTTGCAGGTTGCAGCTCCTGGTCCCGGAAACCGTGATGTTGAGGGTGCGCTTTCGCGCGTCGCCCGCCCGGCTGTAGGACACGGCGATGCCGATCCGGCTGAAGCCGTCGGCACGCCGAAACACGTTCCGGGCACCGAGGTATTGCTGCGCGATGTCCTCAATGTCGTCGTCCATGGTCACCTTGAGGAGGAGCTTCCGTCGCCACAGACCTAGCCGCACCTCGGCTTCCAGCACGCGGACCCGCGTGATGTCGTAGCCTTCGATTTCGGGCCGCTCGAGCCGCAGCGACGTCCGAAATCGCAAAAGATTGTATCGCTTCCAGGTGAGCGGCTTACCCGTGATGTCGTGGCCGAGCGTAACCTCCGCGAAGATCTCGCCGACCTGGCGGCGCTCTACGGGGCTGTCGGCGCAAACCTCGATCTGACGCAGCGAGGGCGTATAGATCAACGATACCTCGTTCGGCGGGCGGTAATACATCGCGCGCCGACGGCCATCGTCGCGCAGGTGGAACACGCTCGAGAGCCTGCCGCCGTGGCGCACGATCACCATGACCGAGGCCGGATGCGCCTCCGTGGCCGGCAGATCGACCGTGCTGACCGTGCAGGACACCTCCTTCTTGATGCCAAGCTCCTTCCTGAGCCTTGCCACCAGCGCGGCGGTGTCGATCTTGCCCGCGTCCACCGGCATGATCGTCTCGAGATCGACTTCGAAGGCGTCGTAGAGCTTGCGATGCTCGCGGTATTGCCGCGTGTAGTGGAAGCTTTCGGCGTCCTCGAAGACGCCGCGCGCGTTCACGAAGGCCCAGATGCTGCGGCAAAGCGGATCGGGCTGGTCCTCGAAGAGGCGGATGCGCTCGTCGTCGAGCTTCTGCGCGACGACGACCTCGAGCGAGGTGATGCCCTTGCCCTCGGCCAGATGCCGGATACGGCGCGCGCGCGTCTCGAGCGGCTCGAGTTCGTCGGCGTCACGCTGTGCGAGGATCTCGACCAGCCGGTCACGGAAAGCATCGACCGCTTCCTCGTCCCCGAGGTTCGGCACATCCGCTGGCAGGGGGATTTCCGGCTCGTTTTCGCCGTCCCTGGCGGTGAGCGCCGCGTGGAGGAGATCTGCCCGTGCTTCTTCGATCAGGGCCCGCGTTTCCGGGCCGAGCGGCAATGACTTTCGCGGCATGAACTCACCTCAACCAATAGCTGCTCGATAGCGACTCAACCACAGAGGATTGTGGTTCCCTGCCGGAATCACAAGCGGAAATGTTCGCGTTGCGTTCTGCTTTTCGTACCGCCTGTCCCATCCCGGCGCTGCGGATGGCTTTTCTCATGGGAAGCTCTCAGGAAGGAACGCCGCTATCCCATGAAACGCCCCAATCCCCTGCCACCCGAAATGCTGTCCCCGGCCGAGCGCCGCGCGGAACTCTGCCGCCTGCTGGCGGCGGGGCTGGTGAGGCTGCGGATGCGGGAGAACCGGCAACATATCCAGAGAGAAGGAGTCTTTTTGCTACACAACTCGCTCGACCAGAGCGGTAGTGCGGGTCCAACCGAACGGAGGACCGAATGAATTTGCCTGATCCCATCCCCGCGCGCCTCGCCGCGCTCAAGACCATGAAGACGCCCGAGCTGAAGGCCCAATGGCGCGAGCTGTTCGACAGCGAGCCGCCGCCCTTCAACCGGCGTTACCTCGAAAGCCGGCTGGCCTATCGCATCCAGGAACTCAGCCTTGGCGGGTTGAAGCCCGAGACGATCCGGCGGCTTGAGCGGCTGGGGGAGGAACTGGACGGCGGCGACCGGAAGAAGAGCCGCGTGCGGGCCGATGCCATGCCCATCGCCGGCACCCGCCTGATCCGCGAATGGCAGGGCGTGGAGCATGTCGTCACCGTCACCGCCGACGGCTTCGAATGGCAGGGGCGGCCCTACAAGTCGCTCTCGGCCATCGCACGCGCCATCACCGGCACCCGTTGGAACGGCTGGGTATTCTTTGGCTTGAAATCGCGGAGGCGGTCATGACGGAGGTGAAGATCAAGCGCCGCTGCGCCGTCTATACCCGCAAGTCCTCCGAAGAGGGGCTGGAGCAGGAGTTCAACTCGCTCGACGCCCAGCGGGAGGCCTGCGAAGCCTATATCGCCAGCCAGCGCTCCGAGGGCTGGGTGCTTGTGCGCGACCGTTATGACGACGGTGGGATTTCCGGCGGGACGCTGGAGCGGCCCGGCCTGCAGCGGCTGATCGCCGATATC
>JASBUM010000377.1 GCA_030147905.1 Acidimangrovimonas sp. | reverse complement strand
CGGCTGATATTGACCAGAACCCCCGCGGGTCCCAGCGCCTGCAGCACCGAGGCATCGACGATGCCGCGGCTGTCTGCCGAGGCCGACAGCGCCAGTACCAGCACGTCGGACCAGGCGGCCAGGGCCTGGGGATCGGGCAGGTAGGGCCAGTCCGGATCGGCGGCCGGCTTGGGGCTGCGCGCGCCATAGCCGATCTCCATGCCGCAGGCCGCGAGCCGCTGCGCGATCGCCATCCCGATGCGTCCCAGTCCGAGAATGCCGGCCCGCCGTCCGGCCAGCCGTCCGCCGAGCGCAAGCCGCTCGCCTGCGGCCCAGGCGCCGCTGCGCACCAGACGGTCGCCGGAGACGATCCCGCGCATCTGCGCCAGAACCAGCCCCAGAGCCAGATCGGCGACATCCCCGGTCAGGACATCGGGGGTGTTGGTCACGCGGATGCCACGCAGCGCGCAGGCGGCGAGATCGACCGTGTCGTAACCCACCCCGTAGACCGCCACCATCTCCAGCCGCGGGCAGGCGGCGATCAGGGCGCGGTCGGCGCCATGCGCGCCGCCGGTGGCGATGGCACGCAGCATCGGGCCGGTCCGGGCGAGGAACGCCTCGCGCTCGGGCCCCGCGTCGGGCAGACGGTGCAGGGTGTAATCGGCGGCCAGCGGGGCTTCGTCCCATTCGGGATACCGGCCGATCAGAAGAATATGGGGCTTGGTCATGAGATGCTCGGCTTGCAGGCGTTGCACCGACCTGCGCGGCCGGCACAGCCAGTGTGAAAAAGCAGGTTTCGCCGCCGATGTCGAGCCTTGGCTCGCATCTTTGCGGTTCCCTCCCCGAGGGGGGATCGGCGAATCATCGGCGGGGCGCTGCCGGGTATGCTTGCGCGGCGGCGGCTTCGGGCTAGACTGAACGGCCAGAGAGGGGAGGATCCCGGATGCGCGCTGCGATACTGGCATTGCCGATGGTCCTGGCGGCCGCGGGCGGCGTGGCGGCTGCCCCCTGCGGCGGCAGCTTCGCAAGTTTCATCACCGCGATGAAGGCCGAGGCGATCGCGGCCGGTCACCCGCGCGCCAAGGTCGATGCCTTCTTCGGAGCTGCCCGGCTGGATCCGGTGGTGCTGCGCGCCGATCATGCACAGGGGATCTTTCGCAAGACCTTCACCGAATTCGCCCATACGCTGGTGACCAAGGGACGCCTGCGCGCAGGCCGCGCCTTTGCCGTCAATCACGCGGCGCTTCTGGCGCAGGCCGAAAGGCGCTATGGCGTGCCGCGCGGAATCCTTCTGGCCTTTCTCGCCTTCGAGACCGATTTCGGTGCCGTGCAGGGCAATTTCAACACGCTCGACGCGCTGGCCACGCTCGGCCATAACTGCGAACGGCCGCAGCTCTTCCAGCGTCAGTTGATGGCGGCGCTGACGCTGTACGAGCGCGGTGATTTCGCCCTGAACACCACCGGCGCCTGGGCTGGCGAGATTGGCATCGTGCAGATGCTGCCGCGGGACGTTCTGGAAAGCGGTGTCGACGGCGACGGCGACGGACGCATCCGGCTTCGATCGTCGCTGCCCGATGCGCTGATGTCGGCGGCGAACCTTCTGCGACGCTTCGGCTGGCAGGCGGGCCAGCCCTGGATGATCGAGGTCCGTCTTCCGGGCGCGATGGACTGGGCGCGGACCGGGCTTGGCACGCGGCTGAGTGTCGCGCAGTGGCAGGCCATGGGTGTGCGTGCGCGCAGCATGCGGATGCCGCCGGGCGATCTTCCGGCCTCTGTCCTGCTGCCGCAGGGGCGCAAGGGCCCGGCCTTTCTCGTCTTCGACAATTTCAGGGTGCTGCTGCACTGGAACAAGAGCCTGACCTATGTCACCACGCTGGCCTATTTCGCCACCCGCATGCAGGGCGCGCCGCGTTTCGATCCCGGCCACCCCGATCCGCAGCTGTCGCTTGATCAGATGAAGCGGCTTCAGCATCTGCTGGTCGCGCGCGGCTACGATGTCGGCAAGGTCGACGGAATTCTGGGGGCGGCAACGCGGGAGGCGGTGCGCCGGGTGCAGGTGTCGCTGGGGATGCCGGCGGACGGATGGCCCACGCGCGCGCTTCTGGGGCGGCTGTGAGCATGGCCGGACCCGGCGCGCAGCCGGCCGCGACCCCGTCCTGGGGGATCGTCGCGACGGTCCGCGCGCCCCTGACCGAGGTTCTGGCCTTCGCAGCCCATCATCTTGCGCTCGGCCCCGAGCGGATCTGGCTGTTCTTCGACGATCCGGAGGACCCGGCCGCGGAACACCTGGCGGGGATCGCGGGCGTGACGGTCGTGCGATGCGACAGCGCGCATTGGAAGATGACGCTGGGCAAGCGGCCCGACACCCACCAGGTACGCCAGACGATGAATGTCCGGCGCGTCCATGGCGAAACCGGCCTGCAATGGATCCTGCACATCGACGTCGACGAATTCCTGATCGCCGACCGTCCGCTCGCGCCCATCCTTGCAGCCGCGGCCGACCGCGCCACCGTCCGGGTCGAACCCTGGGACGCATTGTGCGAACCGGATGATGCTGGCAATGGCGGCGGGGTCTTCGTCGCGCGGCACTTCCGGCGCGGTTTGCGCCCCGGAGAAGATCCGGCCCTGCTGCGCGAATTCTACGGCGCGCATGCGGAGCTTCTGCCCAAGGGCGTTCTCGGTCATTCGGCCGGGAAATGTTTCTTCCGGACCGGGATCGAGGATTTCAAGCCCTCGATCCATACGGCGCGCTTCCTTGGCCGCGCCCATGATGCGGGGGCGTTCGAGCCGGGCCTGGCCCTGCTGCATTTCCATGCCGAGGATCGTGCACGCTGGCTGGCGCGGCTGGCCTTCCGCGCCGAACATGGCGCCTATCGCTCCATGCCGCGTCTGCAGGCGTTCCTGCGCACCGCAGCACCCGAGGCGATCGCCGATTTCTACGACCGGGTGCAGGTGGCCTCGCCGCAGCTTCTGAAGGCGCTGGCCGCGCGCGGATTCACGCGCCGTCACGATCTCGAGCTGGAGGCCATGGTGGCGGCGTTGACGGTGCGACAGGCGGCAATGGCGGACCCCGCCGGCGACTGATCGTGCCGTTGCCCCTGTCCCGGGACCGGGCGCGCCGGGCGCCGGCGCCGCACCGCGTCGGGCAGGGCCATGGGCGGGGCCGGCCGCGCCGGGTCAGGCGACCATCTGTTCGGCGCGCTTGAGATCGACGCTGACGAGCTGGCTCACGCCCTGTTCCTGCATCGTCACCCCGAACAGCCTGTCCATCCGGCTCATGGTCACGGCATGGTGGGTGATGACCAGAAAGCGCGTCTCGGTGCGCCGTGTCATCTCGTCGAGCAGGTCGCAAAACCGGGTGACGTTGGCGTCGTCGAGCGGCGCGTCGACCTCGTCGAGAACGCAGATCGGCGCCGGGTTGGCAAGGAAGACGGCAAAGATCAGCGCCAGCGCGGTCAACGTCTGTTCGCCCCCCGACAACAGCGAAAGCGTCGACAGCTTCTTGCCGGGCGGCTGGCACATGATCTCGAGCCCGGCCTCCAGCGGATCGTCGCTTTCGACCAGGACGAGATTGGCCTCGCCGCCGCCGAAGAGATGGGTGAACAGCAGGCGGAAATTGCCGTTCACCTGCTCGAAGGCGGCCAGAAGCCGCTCGCGGCCCTCGCGGTTGAGCCCGGCGATGCCGCCGCGCAGTTTCTTGATCGCCTCCTCGAGGTCCTCCTTTTCGCGCAGCAGCGCGTCGTGCTCTTCCTGAACGGCGCGGGCGTCCTCCTCGGCGCGCAGGTTGACCGCGCCCAGCGCCTCGCGCTGACGGCGCAGGCGATTGACCTCGTCGTCGAGCGTGCCGGCCTCGGGCATCGCCTCGGGCGCGATGCCGAGACTGGCGAGAAGATCGGCCGGCTCCATCTCGGTCGCCTCGGAAATGCGCTCGGCCGCGACGGCGACGGTTTCGCGGGCGGCTTCGGCGCGGGCCTCGGCGCGTGCACGGGCCTCGCGCGCCTCGCCGGCGGCGCGCTCACCGTCGCGTTCGGCGATCTGGGCCTCGCGCAGCGCGGTTTCGGCCGCGGCCAGGGTCTCGGCCGCGCGGCCCCGCCGATCCTCGGCCTCGGCGATCGCGTCGGAAAGCTCCTCGCGCTTGGCGGCGATCTCCTCGGGGGCGGCACCGGCCTCGCTGCGCTGGGCCTCG
>JASBUM010000374.1 GCA_030147905.1 Acidimangrovimonas sp. | reverse complement strand
CTCGCGCGTCATCACGATCTTGACCGGCCGGCCGGCCTTCTTCGACAGCATCAGCGCCACCGGCTCGATGAAGACGGTGGTCTTGCCGCCGAAGCCGCCCCCGATCTCCGATGCGGTAACCTTGAGCTGGCTTGCCTGCATACCGGTGATCTCGGCGCAAAGCGTGCGCACGTTGAACTGACCCTGGGTACAGCACCACAGGTCGGCGCGGCCGTCCGCGGTCACCGAGGCCAGGCAGGCATGCGGCTCGATATAGCCCTGGTGGGTGGCGGCGGTGGTAAAGCTGCGCTCGACGATCAGGTCGGCGCGGGCGAATCCGGCCTCCAGATCGCCATGACCGAATTCGCAATAGCCGGTCACGTTCTCCGACAGGCCGGCCGGCACGGTCTCGGCCACCCGGCCGGGCTGGACGACGGGCGCGCCCGGCTCCATCGCGCGGTCGAGATCGGTGACATGAGGCAGGACCTCGTATTCGACCTTGATCGCGGCCAGCGCGGCGCGCGCGGCGGACGCCGAAACGGCCGCCACGGCGGCCACTGCATGGCCGTCATACAAGGCGCGGTCATCGGCCATGCAGTTGATGCGCACATCCTGCGCCGCCGGATCGGAAAGCGCCGCGAAATCGGTGCCTGTCACCACCGCCTTGACGCCCGGCATCGCCTCCGCCGCGCGGGTGTCGATCGAGACGATGCGCGCATGGGCATGGGGGCTGCGCAGGATCCGGCCCACCAGCATGCCCGGCGCCGCCATGTCGGCACCATAAAGCGCCCGCCCCGTGACCTTGTCGATCCCGTCCGGCCGCGGCACGCGGGTTCCGACGACCTTGAAGCTGCGTTTTTCATGCGAATCGAAAGCCATGTCACGCATTCCTCATCTGGGCCGCAGCCGTCTGGACGGCGCGGACGATCTTGTCATAGCCGGTGCAGCGGCAAAGGTTTCCGGCCAGCCAGAACCGAACCTCCTCATCGCTGGGTTCGGGATTGCGCGCCAGAAGCCGTTCGGCCGCGACCAGGATTCCGGGCGTGCAGATCCCGCATTGAAGCGCCGCCTCGTCGATGAATGCCTGCTGAAGCGGGTGCAGCCGCTCACCCTCGGCCATGCCCTCGATGGTGCCGATCCGCGCGCCCTCGGCCTCGGCCGCCAACACCAGGCACGAACAGACGAGCCGGTCGTCGATCGTGACCGAACAGGCGCCGCAATCGCCGGTGCCGCAGCCCTCCTTGGCGCCGGTCAGGCCCAGCCGGTCGCGCAGCGCATCAAGAAGCGTCTCGCCGGGCTCGCAGACGAAATCGGCCGCGTCGCCGTTGATGGTGGTGGATACGTGGATCTTCTTGGTCATTGCCGTTCTCCGGCGCGTTGATGGGCGATGCGGGCGGCGCGGCGGGCCAGGACGCCGGCGAGATGGGTGCGGTATTCGGCGGTTCCGCGCTTGTCGTCGATGGGCGCGCAGGCAGCCTCGCAGGCGCGGGCCATCGTCGCAAGGACGGCCTCCTCGGCGCGCGAGCCGACCAGCGCCGCGCCGGCCGCCTCGACCAGCCGCGCGGTGGGCGCCACCGCCCCCAGCGCGACGCGCGCGGCGGTGATCGTGCCGTCGGGGTCGCAGGTCAGGCTGACCCCGGCCGAGGCCACCGCGATGTCCATCTCGCTGCGCGGGATGAAGCGCAGATAGGCATCGGCCGCACCCCCTGCCCGGGCGGGCAGCACGATCGCGGTGACGAATTCGCCCCGCGCAAGCGTGGTCTTGCCGGGGCCTGTCACGACCTCGGCCGCAGAGGCTTCGCGGCTGCCGTCGGGTCCGGCGATGCGGACGCGCGCGTCGGCGGCGATCAGCGCAGGCACGGAATCGGCCGCGGGCGAGGCGTTGCACAGGTTGCCCGCCATCGTCGCGCGCCCCTGAACCTGGGTCGAGCCGATCAGCTGCGCGGCCTCGCAAACACCGGGCCATGCGGCGCACAGCGCAGCATGCTCGCCCAGTTCGGCACCCGACACGGCGGCCCCGATAACGAACGCGCCGCCTTCCTCGCGGATCTCGCGCAGCCCCGGCAGCGCCTTCAGGTCGACCACCAGATCGGGCGCCACCGCCCCCGATTTCATCTGCACCAGAAGATCCGTGCCGCCTGCCAGCACACGGGCCAGGCCGGCCTCGGCCGAGAGAATGCGCGCGGCCTCGGCCACGGTCTGAGGTTTTTCGTATCGC
>JASBUM010000362.1 GCA_030147905.1 Acidimangrovimonas sp. | reverse complement strand
GCCCCGAGGCCCCGGGCTCTGGACAGTGCCGCGCCAGCGGTTACCTTGCGCGTCAGGAAACGCGTGGGGATGCCAATGTCGAAATTCGGAGAAAGTCAGTCGATCAAGCGTGTCGAGGATGTCCGCCTTCTCACCGGCGGCGGCCGCTATGTCGATGACATCGCCCCCGAGGGGGCTTTCCATGCGCTGTTTCTCCGCGCGCCGGCTGCCCATGCCACGATCACGCGGTTGGATCTGGACGCGGCGCGTGCGGTGCCGGGTGTGCGGCTGGTGCTGGACGCCGAGGCGCTGGCGGATGGCGGCGTGGCGCTGGCGATGCGTGCGCTGCTGGTGAAAAACCGCGACGGATCGAGCGCGGCGGCCCCCGAACGGCCACTTCTGGCGCGCGGACGCATCCGCTACGTCGGCGAACCGGTCGCCGTCGTGGTGGCCGAGACGCTCGCCGCGGCGCGCGATGCAGTCGAGGCGATCGAACTCGATTACGATGACCTGCCGGTGCACATGGAGCTGGCGCCGGGCGGGCCGGAGATCCATCCCGAGGCGCCCGACAATGTGGCCTTCGACTGGGCCTTCGGCGACGAGGAGGCCACCGCTAAGGCATTCGAGAAGGCGGCCCATGCCGTGCGCCTGTCGATGGTCGACAATCGCATCATCGTGAATTCGATGGAACCGCGCGGCGCCTTTGCCGAGTGGCAGGACGGCCGGCTGCACCTGAGCTTCGGCGGCCAAGGCGTCTGGGGCATGAAGGCGCAGCTAGCGCAGACGCTGGGCCTGTCCGAGGACGCCGTGCGCGTGACCAACCCCGACGTCGGCGGCGGCTTCGGAATGAAGGCCGGTGCCTATCCCGAATATTTCGTCATTGCCCATGCCGCGCGCGAACTCGGCCATCCGGTGCGCTGGTTCTCCGACCGTGGCGAGGCCATGCAGAGCGACAACGGCGGGCGCGATCTGATCTCGACGGCCGAGCTTGCCTTCGACGACGATCTGCGGTTGACGGGCTATCGCGTCAACATCCTGTCAAACCTCGGCGCCTACAATTCGGGTTTCGGGCAGTTCATCCAGTCCGAGATTTCAGCCAAGGTTCTGACGGGGACCTATGACGTGCAGACCGTGTTCGTGAATGCCAAGGGCATCTATACAAACACCACGCAGGTCGATGCCTATCGTGGCGCCGGCCGGCCCGAGGCGATCTACACGCTCGAACGCGCGATGGACATGGCGGCGCGTGAACTGGGGGTCGATCCGTTCGAGTTGCGTCGGCGCAATTTCATCCGCCCCGATGCCTTTCCCTACCGCAGCGCGGTGGGCGAGACCTATGACGTCGGCGAATTCGCCCGCGTCCTTTCGCGGCTCGAGGCCGAGGGGGAGGTGAAGGATTTCGCCGCCCGGCGCGCCGAAAGCGAGCGCAACGGCAGGCTTCGCGGGCTCGGGCTGTGTTATTACATCGAGGCGATCCTGGGCGACCCGAGCGAGGACGCCACGGTGGAATTCAACGCCGACGGCACCGTCTCGCTCTTCGTCGGCACCCAGTCCAACGGACAGGGGCACGAGACCGTCTATGCGCAGTTCCTGTCCGACCGCACCGGCATCCCGACGGACCGTATCGTCGTGGTCCAGGGAGACAGCGACCGGATCGCGCGGGGCGGCGGCACCGGCGGGTCGCGTTCGGTCACCACCCAATCCAATGCGACCCTGGTGACGGTGGAGAAGATGATCGCGGCCTTCACCCCGCTGGTCGCCGAGGAACTGGGGGCCGAGCCCGGGTTCGAGGACGGCGCCTTCCGCGCGCCGGGTTCGAACCGCACGATGACGCTACTCGAGGTGGCGGATCTGGCGCGCGCACGCGGTCGCGAGGATCTGTTGCGCCACAGCGAACGCAGCACGCTGCCCGGACGGTCCTATCCGAACGGCGCCCATCTCGCCGAGGTGGAGGTGGACCCGGAAACCGGTGCGGTGGCGGTGGCGCGCTATACGGTGGTGGACGATTTCGGCAACCTGATGCATCCGCAACTGGCCGAGGGGCAGGTGCATGGGGGCGTCGCCCAGGGTATCGGCCAGGCGGTGATGGAACATGTCGTCTATGACGAGAGCGGGCAATTGCTGACCGGCAGTTTCATGGATTACGGGATGCCGCGCGCGGCCGACCTTCCGCCGATCCGGTTCTTCTCGGAACCCGTGCCTTCCACCGCCAACCCGCTTGGCATGAAGGGCTGCGGTGAGGCGGGCACGGTGGGCGCGCTTGCCGCGGTGGCGAATGCCATGCTCGACGCGCTGTGGACGCGCGGGGTGCGCCATGTCGACATGCCCTTCACGCCGGCGCGCGTCTGGGGCTGGCTCAACGATGGGGCGGAGGGTGCGCGGACTTCTTGAACGGCTTCGGCACCTTCTTCCCGCCGCCTGGATCGAGCGTCATGCCTCCCAGCGGGTGGCGGAGCGTGGAACGGTCGATCACGTCATCATCCTCGACGGAACCATGTCCTCGCTAAGCCCGGGCGAGGAGACCAACGCGGGCCTCCTCTACCGGCTGCTTCAGGGCCAGACGCCCTCGGCGCGGCTGTCGCTCTATTATGCCTCCGGCATCCAGATGGACAGCTGGCGACAGGCGCGCGACGTTCTGGCCGGGCGTGGCATCAACCGCCAGATCCGGCGCGCCTATGGCTTTCTTGCCTCCCGCTACCGGCCGGGGGACCGGATCTTTCTCTTCGGCTATTCGCGCGGCGCCTATGCCGTGCGCTCGCTTGCCGGGGTGATAGACCGGGTCGGCCTGGTCCGGGCCGAGGCGGCCACGACACGCAACATCGTGCAGGCCTACCGTCATTACCAGCGCGGGGCGCACAGTCCGGCCGCGGCCGAGTTCAAGCGGCTGTTCTGCCACGACCGGCTGATGATCGACATGGTTGGCGCCTGGGACACGGTCAAGGCGCTGGGCTTCGTCGTGCCCGGACTGGGCCGCTTCACCGCGCGTGACCACGAATTCCACAACCATGCGCTGGGCCGGCATATCCGGCGGGGCTATCATGCGCTGGCGCTCGACGAGACGCGCTGCGCCTATGCGCCGGTGATGTGGACCACGCCCGAGAACTGGGAGGGGGAGCTGCAGCAGGTCTGGTTCCGCGGCACCCATGGCGACGTCGGCGGCATGCTGGGGGGCGAGCAGGGCGCGCGGCCGCTGGCCAACATCTCGCTGCTCTGGATGCTGGAGCGTGCCGAGGCGGCGGGGCTCGCGCTTCCGCCGGATTGGCGCCATCGCTTCCCCACCGATCCCGAGGCGCCGATGATCAGCACATGGCGCGGGGTGGGCATGCTCTTCGTTCATCGCCGTCGGCGGGTGATCGGCAGCGATCCGTCGGAATCGATCCATCCCTCGGCAATGGAATGGTACCGCACGCATCATGCGCCCGCACGCGCCCCCGAAGCGGAGGAGACGCCGGCGGCGATGCAGCCGGCTGCCGCCGTTACCCGGCAGACGGGCGCACAGGCGGGCGGGGCGGAATCGGCGGCCGTACAGAATCCTTGACGCGCACCGTTGCCGCGAACGCGGTTGGGGCCGCGCCTTCGGCCGCGCCGGCACCTCGGGACGGGGGGGCGGCGCGCGGCGGGCGAAAGCGCGGCGGGGCATCGGCTATCGGGCCATGTCGGGCTCGGCCTCGTGATCCGGCGGCGGGCATGCGCGAGCGGCCGTGCGGGTGTCAGCCGTCCATGACAAGACAGGTGGTCGACCCGGTCGCATAAATCCGACCGTCCTCCGCGCCCCGGATCGTGCCGTCGGCGACGCCGGTGGACCGACCGGCGTGGCGTATCAGCCCCTCGGCCACGATCTCGGTTCCGGGGGGCAGGGCGCGGGTGATGTTGATCTTGTATTCGAGCGTCGTGTAGTAGCGTCCGCGCGGCAGCATCGTCATCACCGCGCAGGCCATGGCGCTGTCCAGAAGGGTGCCGAACCAGCCGCCGTGAATGCCGCCCATCGGGTTGCAATGC
>JASBUM010000341.1 GCA_030147905.1 Acidimangrovimonas sp. | reverse complement strand
AGACCCCCGTGACCATCGCGGCGGGCCGCATCGTCGAGGCCGCAGCCGATGTCGTCGATCTGCAGGGTTTTCTCATCCTGCCGGGCGCGGTCGACCTGTGCGGCCCGGCGATGCCGACGGCCCGCGCCTGCGCGACGCGGCCCGACCCGGCCGGCCGGCAGGGGCAGCGGGGCCGCCGGGCCACGCCCGAACAAGCGGCCGAACACGCGGCCGAACACGTGGCCGAGACGCCGGAGACGATAGGCGGAGCACTGGCCGCAGCCGGCGTGACCACCGCGCTCCTGCGGCAGGAATGGGGCTGGCTCGCGCCCGAGGATGCGGCTGCCGCGGCGCGGCATGCGCTCGGCCGACTGGCCGCGGCCGCATCCGCCCCCGGTGCCGATCTGAAGCTGCGGATCGATTGCGAAACACATGCACCCGAGAGCGGCGCCGCACTGGCCGAACTGGCCCGCGCGCCCGGGCTCGCCGCGGTGATGTTCCGCAACAGCCTCAGCCGCCACGCGGAACTCCTGCGCGATGATCCGGCCGGATTCGCACGCCGGGCACGCGCGCTGGGGGTGGAGCCCGACACCCTTGCCACCGCCGTCGAGGCGGCGGTGGCCCGGTCCGCCGCGGTGCCGCGCCATCTGTGCCGGCTCGCGGAAGCCTTCGATCAGGCGGGCCTTCCCTATGGAAGCCATGGCGACGTCGATGGCGAAGACCGCGCCCGCTTCGCCATGTTCGGCGCCCGTCTGGCCGAATTTCCAGCCACACGCCGGGCCGCGGCCGCCGCCCATGCCCTGGGCAATCCGCTGATCCTGGACGCCGCCGCGATCCTGCCCGGCGCTGACGACATGCTGCCGGACGAGTCGCTGCATCGGGCCAGAGCGGCCGCGCGGCCCGCAGCACTGCCCTCAGCACGGCCCGCAGCACGGCCAGCCGCGCTACCGGCGGCACGACCGACGGCGATCGAAGCGCCCCGCGCGGCCCTTGGGCCGGCCTGCACCACGGGACTGGTCGCGGCCGGGATGGCGCGGGCGCTGGCCTCGGGCGGAACGGTCGGGACGCTGGCCGCCGCCGCATGGCATCTTGTCGACCGCGGCATTCTCGACCTGCCGCGCGCCTGGGCGCTGATTTCATCGGCCCCCGCGATGATCGCCGGCCTGCACGATCGGGGCGCGATCATGCCCGGACTGCGCGCCGATCTGGTGATCGTCCATGCCGAAAGCCGCCGCGTCGAGGCAACGATCGCGGGGGGAAGGTTATGCCATGCCGAAGGCGAGGCCGCCTGCCGGTTTCGCCACCGGTCCCGCTTGCTCGGGCTTGCCGCCGAATGAGCAGCCGGCAGGCGCGGCACCCCCGCCCGGGCCGGAGACAAGCGGAGCCACGCTCGACGCTTGGAATTCGCCGGCCGCGGCGATAGGTTGGCGCGATGATGACCTGGCCCATCCTTTCCGCCGACCGGCGCGGCGCGACCACGCGGCGAGGGGGGCGGCCCGCCCCGCGCGGCGCCCCCGCCCGGAGCATGCGCCCCGACCATGCGAGCGGACCATGCGCCCGCAGCCCGCGGGTGATCCACTAGCCCGACCGCGCGCCCCGGCAACGGCAACGCCCGAAATCCCCGCAGCCCCGCAGCCCCGCATTCCAGATCCCGGACCCGAGCCGCACGAACCGTGACAGAAGACGTGACAGAAGACGAAAGCTTCATCCCCGGCCCCGGCACCCAGCGCGCCTTCCGCAACGCGCTGGGCCGCTTCGCGACCGGCGTCACCGTCGTCACCACCCAGGCCGGTGACGGTCCGGTCGGGATCACCGCCAACAGCTTCGCCGGCCTCTCGCTCGATCCGCCGCTGGTGCTCTGGGCGCCGGCGAAAGGCTCACGCCGCTTCATCCACTTCGCCGAGGCGCGCGGCTTCGCCATCCATGTCCTTGGCACCGACGAGGCCGCGATCGGCGAACGCTTTGCCCGCAGCATGCGCGACTTCAGCGGACTCGACCTGCGCCAGAGCGATCGCGGCGTGCCGACGATCGCGGGAACACTGGCCTGCTTCGAATGCGAGACGGAATCCGTCCATGACGGCGGCGACCACCTGATCATCGTCGGGCGCGTGCATCACGCCCGCTATCGCGCCGGCGCGCCGCTGATCTTTTCCTCGGGCGTCTTTGGCGGCTTCGACGGCTGACTTGGAAAAATCTTTCGTAATCCAAAGCTTCGGCGCCGCTTTTCAAAGCGATCGACGGGCCCGGCCCTTGTACGGGCACGCGAGCCAACTATCTGAACTGCTGCCGCCTTGCCGAAATTGCATTTTAACATTAGAATTCGTCTATGTGCGGCCATTGCGGCAGGTCCGGACCGAAATCGGCGGACCCGGTCCCGACGCATGACGGCGGAGCGGAACCGGCGCGCCGGAGCGAAGGCGCGGCATGGAATCGCCGCCGTCAGCGCCGGCCGCGAGCGCGGCGAGGCGATGGCCGGCCCCGCGTGGAGGCTGGCGCAGCGCGGCGGTCCGTGCTAGATGCGGACGCGACGGCCGGCCGGGCAGACACGGCCGACGGGACGGAAATGAAGGGCTTGCCGGCGGTTGGATGTGCCGGCCGGTCCCGGTGCGGCGGGGTGTGGCCGCGCGATGGCGGAAGGGGCGGCTCGAAGGCCAAAGCGTCGCCCCGGACGGCTGGAAGGAGCGAAAGGTTACCTCATGGCCCTATACGCAGAGAAATCGGATCCGAACGACCTTGCGGCAGCCGATCCGCTGGAGCCGGCGAATTGCGCGGCCATCGCGGTCGAGGAAATGGTCGACCATGCGCAATCGGCGGCGGCCTTTCTCAAGGCGCTGGCGCATGAGGGACGGCTGATGATCCTGTGCCATCTGTCCTCCGGCGAGAAATCGGTGACCGAGCTTGAACAGCTTCTGGCCTCGCGCCAGGCGGCGGTCAGCCAGCA